>CAYZDF010000004.1:0-82495 GCA_964477085.1 uncultured Gracilibacteraceae bacterium
GTTCTCAAACTAACTTCATATCTGACTTCCATGTTCTCACTTACTACGCATCTTTTGAAATAGATGTATAATAATATTCTTTCAATACTGCGTATTAATCGTAAACCATTAAGAAAAATGAATGAAAATAGAAAAAGAGCATCGTATTCTTCTTATTTTGTGCATAAATACAGTTGTTGGGGAAAGTTCAAGGGACGACCCTCCATGTTCGTCTCTGAATCTGGAGGCATGGTCCATCGCCTAACAGCGAATTGCCAAAATATGAGAGTATAT
Organism: uncultured Gracilibacteraceae bacterium; assembly: GCA_964477085.1. GTDB lineage: Bacteria > Bacillota > Desulfitobacteriia > Desulfitobacteriales > Syntrophobotulaceae > Dichloromethanomonas. The sequence continues at coordinate 274 of CAYZDF010000004.1, forward strand.
TAACGTAGTAACCAGACTTCGGCAATTCGAAAGACGTTATGTGAAACTCCCAGATTTGGGGAAATAATGAAAGCAGGTGGGTATTGTATGTCAGAAAAGAAAGAGTACCGAAAGCAAATAAATGAAGCATTAAAGGTAATTGTATTTGCATTTGTTCTTTCATGGGGACTTAGAGCAACAGTGGTCGATGCGAGAGTCGTACCAACACCATCAATGCTTCCGACAATTCAAGTTGATGATAGGTTGTTGGTAGATAAGATCTCTTGCAACTTTACAGACATTAATAGGGGAGATATTGTTGTATTTCATGCTCCATTAAATGTAGACCAAAGAGAAGTCGATTACGTTAAAAGGGTTATTGGACTTCCAGGCGATAAGATTGAGATTAAGGATGGAAAGTCATTATCAACGAAAGTGAATTGAATGAACCCTACGAAATGGAAGAACCGAATTACATATATGGACCAATAATTGTTCCGGAAGAAACGTACTTCGTAATGGGTGATAATCGGAACAATAGTAATGACAGTCATTGTTGGGGTGTATTACCAAGGGAGAATATCATAGGGAAGGCTTTTATTCGATATTGGCCTTTAAATGATTTTGGGAGGCTGGCAAAGTAAAATTGATTTTCCAGCTGTATTTGGGGCCATGGGAGCATCACATAACAGCGTGTTTTCGACACTTTGTCAATATGAATGCGGTTGGACGCGTCGCAAACCCTCGAGACGTTATATAAAATCGCGCGCGGGGCCGTCGCGTCCTGCGGCATTCCCAGTACGTTCAAGCCAGGCTTCAAAACTCTGATTCAAAAGGTCTATGCCCATGTAAAACCGGTTTTCGAGAAAGTTGATCTTGATAAACTTTACAACCGATTCAACCTTGCCTTTGCTCTCCGGATCGGCTTTCCGACAGAGATATACATTTATTTTCTCTGATTGCTTGAACTGCTCAAATTCATAAGTGAACATGATGTCGCCATAGTTTTCATCCACTGAAACGATACTGTCTTGATCAAATACGAGTTCAAGAGGTTTGCCTCCCATATAATCAAAACATCCATAGAGACTTTGAACAGTTCAGCACTGGTAAACGGTCTGTCCTTGGAGTAACCCCATTTATACCTTGAATTGGATAAAACAAATCCCACAAAATGCACTTTAACGTATTGTCCGTCAGGAGTTCTGAGGTGTTTTTGCCCAAAATCCACTTGCAACTGGTATCCCATGGGAAGTTCATCGACTGCTTCATAAGATCTGGGAACGGAAGCTTTTTTGATCTTATGCGTTTCTCTTAATAGTCCCGAAGAAGATATGAAGTTGTGAATTGACCTAATAATAAGCAGATTTAAGGGCCGTCCGACATCAGCTAACAAGGTATTACCAAAATCTGAGAATAAGTTTTGGGTAGTAACCAGACTTCGGTAATACCCAGCCATTAGGCAACAGATATCACTAATTCAAGGAGAATGTGATATGAAGAAAACATTTGGATACAATACCGGTTCTTTTGTTGGGACAAGAGGAGATCAATATAGCTCTTTAAAACCCGGATACTGGACTCTTGGGCCTGGTTAAAAGGCAAACTCTCCTTGGCAGCCAAAATCAAGCACTCAATCTTTGATTCACACCAAGTCACGGACTTTTTCGAAGGTCTAAGAGCCTGAAAAAGTTCGTCATGGCTGGCAGATAGAACATCAGCAGGAGATGGAAACAAAGCAAGAACACGAAGAGCAGTTTTACCGCAAAGATGAGCAAACACCGTTTCATAAAGAGGAAAGCATAGATCCAGGACACATCTTAACCGATTCTAGGTTTCAATATACAAATCATTAAAACCGTTATATTGTCGGCAAAGGTTTTTTAGCTCCTGAATATGAGGTTCAAAACAACAATCCGCACAAAACTTATCCAGATAAAACACTTGAGCAATCCGGTTGGCATCAATCGGATCAGTCTTAACCTTACGTACAGACTTCTTCTTCTGAGCATGAGTCTGCAACGGATTATAACATAGACCAGATAGCCGTTTTCCCGGAAGAAAGAAGCAATCGGCTTAGAATAATTACCGGTAGCTTCCATCACAACACTCGGTTTCTTACCAGTATCTTTCTCGATATTCTTTAGTTGAGAACTCAAGTAGTTGAGATCTGAGGGACAATGGTAAAAAGGAAATGGTTTTAAATATGGATCACGGATCTAAACAGGGCAGCATAACTCTTTGACTTAGAAACATCAATACTTAAAACAGGAACATCATTCATAGAAAACCTCCTCTTAATACCTGGGTTCCCTCAAGTGACGACCATCCCTAGGTTCGCGTTGTGATACGGGCTTAAAGCCCAACCAGCTCAATCAGAGTAAAGTGCCAAAGAGGGCGGGACAGTTTATGCGACGGGATCTTAAGTCCCAACAGCGAATACGTTCTAAACCCTGGTTTTTCATTAAGTATAAATCAACATGTAAAGCAAAAAAGTTCATACCCAGATTGAACTGGTTATGAACTAATAATACGAACAGCGAATTGCCAAAACTTAGAATATATGAATGTAGTATGACGCTTCGGCAATTCGCAGAACGTTATCTGACATCACACGAAAATAAAAGACTAAGCTTGAGCCTAGTCTTTAGGTGGGTTAAAGTTTACTTTTGCCTTTTTTATAAGAATAATCATGGACGCCTAGGTTTTCTTTAAGTGCGTTTTGTAGGAGTTGAGAGAAATTTACTTTTCTTTCTTCACCCAAATCGTTAAGCCATTTTGGAATTGTTAAGGTTTTTTTGACTGCTTTATTTACCATTTCATCTCTAATTAAGGGCATATAAGCTTCAACTAATGAGATAAAGGAATCTTGTTCAACTTTGATTGTTTCTGGTAGTGAGGGTTTCGGAATTTCATCATTATCTTGTTCCATACCGTAAAGGTGCAATTCGATTGCATCCTTAGCCATCAGATATGCTTCCTCTAATGTTTCTCCACAAGTAATACATCCAGGTAAGTCTGGAAAGGTAATTGTATAGCCACCCTCATCGTGTTTGAATATAGCAGGATAAATATACCTATCCATAGTAATGCCTCCTTTGTTATTCACTTTATGTATAAAGGTTAGCTTGTTTCAATATTGTCTGAACTGTTTTGGGAGGGAGATCCTTATTCGGATGAGGCACTGTTACTTTACCTTTTTTAGTAGGATGCTCAAGTTGTACATGTGAACCGCGTTGTCGTTTTATAGTCCAACCATCTTTAAGCAATATTTGGAGTAGGTCTTTTGATGAGTATGACGTCATTTAAGTAATACGCATCCTTTACTCTACAATACATATTTATTGTAGCACGTGCCATTATACGTGTAAAGAGGTGGTGACGTCAGATAACAGAGTGTTCCCAAAATCTGGTATAATATGAATGTAATAACCAGACTTCGGGAACACTCGAACCGTTAGGTGAAATGGCTAGGTCAACTATAACTTTAATATTCTATCTTGAAGGATTTATCTTCTATTCTTTTAAAGCAAATTACGGATTTTTATTGTCGTTTTTTGTTGCACCATTAGGGTTAATTTTGGGCTATATCAGTAGAAATGAAGGTATGATTTTTAAGATTTTTGGGCTGTATGGGAATATTGTTACTATTACATTTGGTTTTCTTTATTGGCCATTAGGAGATAGATTATTGTATTTGCTAAAGTAATGTAGTAATAATCCTTTTCATTTATGACGGGGGGCACTACTATATTTGACACAAATAAGAAAAACTTCCATGAATTTTTATTTCTTATTTTGTTATACTTGATAATTAAACTATGACGGAGTGCTTAAGGGGCCGCCGTCTGTGGCGGCCTCCAAGTCTGGGGGCGTACGGCTTCGTATAACAGCTAATTACCAAAATGAGGATATGAAAGTAGTAACCAGACTTCGGTAATTCGCAGGACGTTAGGCTAAAGCTTTGGTGAATGACATTTTTTGGAGATCATCTGTAGAATGTTTGTTTTTGATGATATACTATAGGTAATAATGCTTTTTGAAGAGGTGAATATCATGAGTCAAGTAAAGGAAGCAGCAATTAAAATAATTGAGAACCTGCCCGACCAAGCAACTTGGGATGATATAATGTATCAATTATATGTTAAAAAGAAAATCGATCTGTCCTTGAAAGCAGCAGAGGATGGCAAGGTATATTCTCATGAAGATGTTAAGAAGAGGATATTAAAATAAATGAGAATCGAATGGTCTGAGCCAGCTGTACTTGATTTAGAAGGTATAAAAGAATTTAGAGAGAGATTCGGAATATTATGCTATAGAATTCACTAGCAGAATTATTGAGATGATCGAAAAGCTTTCTGGTTTTCCTAATCTGGGAAGAAAAGTTCCTGAAGTTGAAGATGAGAAGATTAGAGAGATCGTTTTTTATAACTATCGGTTAATTTACAAACTAAGTGATGACTCAATTCTAGTATTGGCAATAATTCATGCAGCACGAGATTTAAATAATATGAAACCACAACCTTGGGAGAACACATAATTTTACCCGGGGTTTTCTTTTGGGCCAAAGCCTTCGCCTAACACGGGGTTTACGCAACTTTGCCGATATGAAAGTAGTATGACGCTGTGTAAACCCCTAAACGTTAGGCGATATGTGGCGAGATCTGCCATCCATGAGATTCTAGGAATGAAATTTGGCAATATTTTTATGGGAGAGGTTTCAATTTGAGCCGTCAAAGAGCAAAATAAAAAGGAGCCTTGAGCAACTCCTTCAATATTCTTCCTATTTTATTTTACGAACATGAGCTGTTTCCATTTGCAAGATTTCAATTTTAGTTTCGATTCTTTCGAGAGCATTGATAATAGTATCATTTTTCTCATTTTGTACTTCGCGAGCTTCAAATAATGCTTTGATATTATAACCTAAATCATTTTCAACTTTTGTTTCTATTTTTTGGACTCGAGAGGTTAATTCTTTTAGTTGAGAATTAGTTTCGGTTTGGTTTTCAAGGATCTTTCCGAGAAGATCCATTATCTTATCATCCAACACTATCACCTCCTAATGATTAGCTTATCGTTTTTGATAGATAAGTCAAGGAGAATTTTTAAGGGTTGCCATCCATGGCAACTGCTGAATTTGAAGCGCCCACGTCGCCTAACAGCGTATTCCCAAAATCTGGGATGATATGCAAGTAATAACCAGACTTCGGGAATACGCGAGACGTTAAATGAAATTGGTTGCAAGGGCCGCGCCGTCCTGGCGCGGATAGAGCAAGGTAGGGTTTGGAGTTTGGATAACTCTGTTTATTACGTAAGTTTAGTCGATTTATATTTATATCTAAAGCTTCGGTTATTTATATTTGGTGAGGTAGTACAATATGAAGAAATTAATAGGCGTCTTAATGGGTATTTTAAAAGCGGCAAGCTGTGCGGTAATACTTGGGATCGTATGGTTTGCTTTGGTATATACGTGTGCGGGATCACTGTCTCTACCAGTACGAAATATTTCGACGGTAATTCTCCTTTGTATTGTTAGTATAAGTATTAGTCTTGTTTTTCAGATAAAAATCTGCCCACGAAGGTGGATGAATCTTATTTTGGTTGCAGTGGCATTTGGAGTGTTTATGTTACTTATTGAATATAGGGATAATATGTTTGAACAGTTATCATCTGCAACTATTAACTTTTTTCGAAATCCATGAACAAATTAGCATAATGTGATGATAAAAGATTTCGGACGTATTTACATTACTCAATTCATTTTGAATGCCTTTGCGGAATTTGAGGGGCCGACGTCCTGTCGGCCTCTGGATATGGTGGCGCGCGACTTTACATAACGTTTGCGACACTTTGTTAATATGAATGTTGGGTGGGACGCGTCGCAAACACTCGAGACGTTATCGGAAAGATGAGGCGAGGTTGCCGCATCCTGCGGCGGGTTTAAACTTAAAGAGAGAACTTAAGTAAGATACCGGTTAACTTATGGTTATTCATGAAGAAAGGAATCTAATATTTTACTGGTAACCCATGGTTTCTTAATGAGGATGATTAGAAAGGAACTTCAAAGAAGAGAATTTATTGGGGATAAGTTTGTTAAGGCGAAAAACGGTATCTGCTATATGATTAAAGATAGCATAGAAAGAAAAAGATAAGCATACATCTGGAGGTAGCCACCATCACATAACAGTGAATTCCCAAATCTAAGAGATTATGCAAGTAGTAACCAGACTTTGGGAATTCACGGGATGTTATACGAAACTGTACGCAAAGACACCGCGCCTCCATGCGCGGAATAGTTTCAGAATAATATTCTAATGAATACCATTATGAATGCAATAATAAAAGAAATTGCAAATATAAGAATAAATGTTTTTAGCCAAGTCTTACCTAAAATCTTTTGTTTATATTGATATAGTGACATAATTAGACCGCTTATAATTATTAATCCAAGAAGATCCCAGGGAGCTTCATTTAGTTTTAACGATCTATATACAACATCTAGAAGCAAAGCAAACGTAATAAAAATATATCCGAATTTATAACTAATATTTTCGATAAATGTTGTTCTTTCATCTTTCTCAATCATTTTACTGGTCATTATCTATAACCTCCTCAAAGTAAAATAAGTCTTCAAATCGTTTATTAAGAACATTGGATAGAATTAATGCTAATTTAGCTGTCGGGCAGTATTGACCTGTTTCAATTGAGCTAATTGTTTGTCTTGTTACGTCGGCGAGAATTGCAAGCTGTTCCTGCGAAAGGTTCTTTTCTGCTCTGGCGACTTTTAATCGATTTTTAAGCTGAATATTATCATTCAAACTATCACCTCCTGACTAGATAGTAACATAGTCAATAAATTATGTAAAGCATACTAGTCGAATTGACAAGCGAGCCTATTAAAACGAATTATACATAACTAAATAGAAAGGTGAGAAGCTATTTTGTAAACCTAAAAGCAATTTTTGTAACCGACAACTGAATATCTGTAAACGAAACGCAGTTTTTGTATCTGAGAAGCCTCTTTTGAAAATAAAATGCTACTTTTGTAACCCACATGCAGTTTGATTTTCTCTTTTTTGGGGCTTAACTAATGGTAAGTGGGGTCTCGTAACTGAGGAACCATTGATGTCTGTTTATCTGCCAAGTGAGCAAGGTAATCGAGACTCATTTACGGATATTCTAGGTATAGAAAAATCGCCTGAAACAGATATAAAAAATTTTAAAGTTTTTCATGTTCCAGCTGCAACCTATGCAGAATTCAATTGTACTTATCAAACGGCTGCGAAGATGAATAAATATATTTATGGTGAATGGTTTCCTTCTACCGGCTATGAACGAGATGAACAAAAACCTGATATTGCGGCATATTTCCCAGTTGCTTTCATGTCAACGAAAGGCATGGGTGTCCGGTGGTGGATACCTGTTATCAAGAAGAAGTAACGGCATTGTCTCAATAAATCTATAGATTATTTATGACCTATCAAACTAATTTTGTGTCATGGTTGTTGTTTCCCTGTTTAAGGCAGCGCCGTCCGTGACGCTGCTGAGTCTGGGGGCACGATACGTCGTAGAACAGAGAATTGCTGAAACTTTGTAAAGATGAATGTATTTGGGACGCTTCGGCAATTCTCGGACGTTCTACGACATATCGTGCAAAGGCCGCGCCATCCTTGGCGCGGACGAAAAAATGTACTAGTTTAATTTTACTCGAAGTAAAAGTTATTTATATTTGGCAAAGAGGAAAGAATGATGATTAAAAATAATTTAGTAATTAATGGTATTCCTGCCCTTCTGTGGGGAGAGCAATCGGATAGACTATTCATAGCTGTTCACGGTAATATGTCTAGTAAGGATGATAATGCAATTACAATTTTCGCAGAAGAAGCAAATAAAAAAAGTTATCAAGTGCTCAGCTTTGATTTGCCTGAACATGGAGAACGTAAAGGTGAAGATTATATTTGCAAAGTTCAAAATTGCGTCAGTGACCTTACTGATATTGCGAAATATGCTCAAACGATTTCAAGTAGGATAAGCGTATTTGCTTGTAGTTTGGGTTCGTATTTCAGTTTGCTTGCATATAGAGATTTACCACTTGAGCAATGCCTATTTCTTTCTCCTGTGTTAAACATGGAACGTATTATAAATAATATGATGGACTGGTTCAATGTGAGCGAGAAAAAATTAGAAATGGAAAAAGAAATGAAACTACCGATTGGGCAGACACTCTATTGGGATTACTACTGTTATGTTAGATCTCATCCTATTGATACATGGAAAAAGCCGACTGCGATACTTTATGGTTCAGATGACGATGTCACTGAAGTTAATGTTGTTTCAGATTTTGCAAATCGTTTCCAATGCAGATTGCAGGTATTGGAACATGGGGAGCATTATTTCCATACGAAAGAACAACTAAACTATTTTAGGCAGTGGTTGAAGGATAACATCTTCGATCTTAAACACAACTTATGATTAATTTTGTCATTTAAGGCAGCGCCGTCCGTGACGCTGCTGAGTCTGGGGGCACGATACGTCGTATAACAGCTGGTTCCCGCTACTTGGAGGATGATGCATGTGGTCAGGGCGCGGCGGGAACCAGCGAGACGTTAGATGAAATTTTCCATATCTGTGTATTCCTTAATGGTCTAGTTCTTTGCTAGGGAGCTTACTTTGTAGAATAAAAAAAGACCCCCTTAACGGATCTCAACGATGCATTTGTTCAATCTTACTAACCAGATACTGTAAGTCGATTTCGTTCATATCTCCTATATAATCTTCATTCTTTACTATACTTTTCAATTCATCTTCAGTGAATTCGATCAATCTCAATCCTAAGGCCCATGAGGGTTTTGAGAAGCCACATTTTCTCCAGTTATAGATCGGAATCTTAAATTGATCGAAATAAGAGGGTAATTCACTTGGAGACTGCGTTGTAGTAGAAACAAGAATGAAAAAGCTTCCTTCTTCTTTGCCAATAATTATTGCAGGTCTTCTTTTTGATTCTTCGGGTATATCTTCATATTCAACTTCCAACCAAAAAATTCCACCGATATCTAAAACCATCTAAGATCAATATTCCTCTTCAACAATATAGCGGTGATCTTTATTATTCTTGTCGAATAATACTTTACCGTCTTTAACTTTGGGTCTAATAGTGATTTCTTTTAGTTTTTTAGAAGATAGAGACAGCCCTTTATACGATTGTTCATTTTTTGCTGTTTCTGCCATTTCTATTCCCTCCTCTTGGGGAGTATCAGTATTTTTAAATTTATCATTATCCATAGCATATCACCTACTAAAATTTGTTTCAATAGTATATGTATAGTTTTACCATTTTAGAAGGGTATTATCTATTTTATGGAGAATTATGTAAATTGGTAGTAATGCAAACGGATTTTTCGAGTATTCCACCAAAGTATGGAAAACTTCATCTAACAGTGAATTCCCAAAATCTGAGAGAATATGCAAGTAGTAACCAGACTTCGGTAACACTCAGGACGTTAGGCGAAAGACCATGCAGGGAACCGCGCATCCATGCGCGGATTGGAAAAGGACGAATAGATGATATAATATTGCACATACGTAAGTTAATGTAGAGTAAGTAGAGTGAGGTAAAAATGAGGAACGACATGGATTTACTTCAGGTTAATATCAGACATGCAGGGTATAAAAAGAATGAAGCTATTATTAAAAATATCAATTTTTCCTTAAAACATGGTCAGTTGTTAGGGCTAATTGGCCCTAACGGGTCAGGAAAAAGTACCCTTATTAAAGCAATCCTAGGGTTTCTTCCTGATATTAACGGGGAAATTTTTTTTAACGGAAAAAGAAAAAGATATGCTTATATCCCGGAACAGCCGGTTTTTTATGAAGAATTAACACTTATTGAACATCTGGAATTAGCAGCATCAGCTTATTCTTTGTCCGGACGGAAGTTTGAAGAAAAGGCTGAAGAACTGTTAAGGATCTTTAAACTTCAGGATGTTAAGCACCAACTTCCTGTCAATTTTTCCAAAGGAATGCAGCAGAAAACAATGTTGATCATTGGTTTCTTAATTAATCCTGATGTTTTTATTGTGGACGAACCTTTCATCGGATTGGATCCCCGGGCAACCAAAAACTTTCTTGCTTTGCTTGATAAAGCCTTAAAACAAGGCTCCGGTGTATTAATGTCTACTCATGTTTTAGACACAGCTGAAAAAATCTGTAGTTCGTTTGTTTTAATATCCAATGGTAATTTGATTTGCAAAGGCAATTTGGAAGATATAAGAAAAGCGTGTGATTTGCATCAGGCCTCCCTTTTTGATTGCTTTGATTATTTAATGGGTAACGACGAATGAATACAGTAAAGAAACTATTTATACATCGAATTACTAACGAATGGAAATACCAGATAAGAACCTGGCGAGTTGTCATAGACTGGACTGTAGCCCTTTATTTTGTGGTTCCAATCATAATATTTGTCATAGAAACATATATTGATTGGTTGAAAGCCCCGCCCATTTGGATGCATCAGGTAACTTTTAGTATGTTGGCATCAATCCTATTTTTCTTTATTATTCAAGGTAATATCAGGGTATTTGTTGAAGAAGCGGATATACTTTTTTTGTTCCAACAAAATCAGTGGATCAGGCAATTGAATAAATTAGGGATTGCTTATTCCATCGTCATCAATCTGTTTGTTTCTTTGTTGCTCTTTATTGTTTTGTCTCCATTTTTATTGTCGTATTATAAAATAACTTTTTTTCAAATAATTATCTGGTATATATTCTTTGTAACTCTCAAAACTCTCACCGGGGTAAACAAGCAACTTGTATACCATAATTTTTCAGGTTGGAAGTCAGGCCTGACCAAGTGGTTAATATATTTAGTTACTGGTATATACTATTGTACAAGCTTGATATTGTTTGATAACACAAGCTTATTCTTTTTGGTAATTTTTATTCCGTTCATCCTGCTCCTCTTTTTACTGCATCATCTTATGGCCCTTAGAAATACCTTTTTTAAGGACATAGCCAGTGAACAGGTCATCAAACTTCGATATGTTAAATTTATTTTACGGACTTCCCGTAAGGGTTATGGCAAGAGCAGTATCATCTTATTTAACAAGAAACCATGGATTTTCAGCCATTCGAATCAGATCTTTAAAGAACGAAATGCTAAGAACCTTCTTGCAGAAACTTGCTTAAAATCAGTAGTACGAAACAATACGAATATTTATGATTTCCTAAACATAATCGTGCTTTTTATCATTATTGCTTTGTCTATTCCTGTGAATTGGAAGTGGATTATCTTAGTTATCTTTGCTTTCCCGCTTGCTAAATTCGTTGAGACTTACTGGGAAAAGACAAAATATAATTATTTTACTCAAATGTTCCCCTGGAAAGCTGACGTTTATAGAAAAGCTGCAGTCAAAGCAACCTTTATAGTATTCTCGGTCTTTTTCCTGCCGATTAGCTTTACATTAGGGATGACGGCTTATTCTTGGCCTGGTGCTGTGCTTTTCATAGTATTGGGAGAAATCATAGGGTACTTAGCCGTTTGTATTGTACAGAAGTTAAGCAGTTATAGTTCATAATGCGCATTATTCATATTTTGTATAATACACAGTTCAATAGGAACGTTTAAGGGACTCCCATCCGTGGTCGTCTCTGAATCTGGGGGCATGGTCCATCGCATAACAGTGAATTCCCAAAATATGAGAAAATATGCAAGTATTAACCAGACTTCGGGAATTCACGAGACGTTATATGAAAGATGGCGCAAAAAAACCGGCCCTCCATGGCCGGGAAAAATATTAGGGACTGAGTATTACTCTATCTTAATTTTTTCGCTCTTAATAAATGCCCATGCAGAAAATGAATACCAGCTAATAAATGTAAGCGGAGCAAAATACTTATATAAACCTATGTATTCAAATACATCAAAATTCTGCATAACTAAACCAACAAAATAACCAAAAACTCCAAAGCTTAGAATGTAAAGATAGAGGAATATTCTCTTATATGGTAGAAAGAACAAGAAGATCATTAAAACAAAAGTCCATGTAATTGGTGTCCAAAATGAATAGATATTTAAAACATTGAAAACCCCCATATTCTTATATTGAAAGAAAGAAAAAACTTTTCCAAAAAGAATTACAACAGCAGTATCTAGCATCCCTCCAAAAAATAAACCGTAGATAAAGTATTTTTTTAGGTGTTCTTTAGGAATAACCATATAAGAAGCTAGTCCAACTGATAAGGCAAATATGAGATAAATATAGGATAGTTCAAATTTCATTTATATACCTCGAAATCTAATTATATATTATAAGAATACACAGATTTGTTATTTAGATTTAGTAAGTTTTTGGATAGGCAGCTTTATTTGATCTTAAGGGGTTGCCGTCCATGGCAACCTCTGTGTTTGGGGGCGCCATCCATCATATAACAGAGTGTTCCCAAAATCTGATAAAAATATGAATGTAGTAACCAGACTTCGGGAATACGCGGGACGTTATATGCAATTGCTAGAAAAGGAGAGAAAAGAGTATGGGGAATTTTGAGTTTGACGGTCAGAAATACAAGAATGCTTCAACTCATCAGAAAGAGTGGGGGACTAGGATTATTTCAGAACTAAATCTAAAAGGGACAGAGCGTATCCTTGATTTAGGCTGTGGCGATGGTGTATTAACGAAGCTATTAGCAGACAATGTTCCGGCGGGTCAGGTTATTGGGATTGATGCTTCTATTGGAATGCTTGATGTAGCAAAAGAACTTGAAGGAAATAATCTTTCTTTTAAGCATCTAGATATTAATCAATTGGACTATAACGATGAGTTCGATCTAATATTCTCTAACGCGACTCTGCAGTGGGTAAAGAACCATGAGTTGTTATTGGTTAACTGCAATAGAGCGTTGAAGAACAATGGTAGAATACGTCTTAATTTTGCGGGAGATGGAAACTGTTTAAATTATTTTGAGGTTGTAAGAAAGTTAATTATAGAATCAAAGTACAGCGACTACTTCCAAAGCTTTGAATGGCCGTGGTTTATGCCAACGATATCTCAGTATGAAGAACTGGTCAGTAAACATAATTTTGGCGAATATAAAGTTTGGGAAGAGAATGCTGACAGATATTTTAAGAGCAAAGATGAAATGATTAAGTGGATCGATCAACCATCTCTTGTACCATTCTTAAAGTTTCTCCCTGATACGATAAAAGAAGAGTTTAGAAATGAAGTTATTAGTGAAATGATCAACAAGACTTTACAATCTGATGGAACCTGTTTTGAAACCTTTAGACGTATAAATGTTTTTGCAAGAAAATAAGACGCAACTGCAGATAACAGCTTGTTTTCGACACTTTGTCAATATGAATGCGGTTAGGACGCGTTGCAAACACGCGGGACGTTATACGTCATACTGGATCAAAATTTTAGGTTGAGGGGGAAAACAATGTGACAAAAATATATAAATTCAATGTCTGCCCTGAAGACTCATTGATCTCTAAGAACTTGGAACCAATTGACTATTGTGATTCTTATATGATTATTAATGACTCTTCGGATTCCATAGATAAGATAACAACTAAGTTATTTAAGGTTCCAATTTGGGTTGAAAAATTGCTAGATTTGAGAAATTCTCTTGTTGGGAGGTTTGGCTTAAAAACAGGAAAAAACGAAGATGTTCATATAGCTGATTATTATCCCATTAATTCAAAAGCAGTTTATTTTACGGTTATTGAAAGAAATGAGAATGAAATTGTGATGGCTGAAGATGATAAGCATTTATTTTTCAAAACGGCAGTGATGAAAAAGGAAATTGAGCAAGGTACAGCGATATTTCTAACAACAATTGTTAGATACCATAACATATGGGGGAAAATTTATTTCTTACCGGTTAAACCATTTCACCAAATTATTATGAAATCGTTGCTAAAGAGGCTATGAAAAGGTATTTTTGATTATGAATTTTCGAAGGGTGTTTGCATGTAATGTTTGTCGTACGGACGTATAACAGCGTATTACCAAAATCTGAGAGAATATGAACGTAGTAACCAGACTTCGGTAATACGCGGGACGTTATATTACAGATGGCGCAAAAAACCGCGCCGTCCTGGCGCGGACTGTACAGATAGGCTTTGGAGAATTTTGCAATTTAAAGTATCAGCTATTTATATAATGCAGGAGAGATATATATTTGTGAATCTTAAAGAAAGAGCTAAACAATTAAAAATAGATATTCGTGCTGTTTTTATAGCATTAGGGAAAAAAGAAACACCGACGATAGCGAAAGTTCTTGCCTTAATAACAATTATTTACGCTTTATCTCCAATTGATCTTATTCCAGATTTTATACCCGTGTTAGGTTATTTAGATGATGTGATTATATTGCCAAGTCTAATAGCTCTCACAGTACGATTCATTCCCCCTGATATGTTTGAGGAATGTCGTATTCGTGCTGAAGGATTATGGGTGGACGGTAAACCCAAGAAATGGTATTTCGCCTTGCCAATTGTGGTAATATGGCTGTTGATGATTTATCTTATTATAACGGCAATATGGTTCTGATGACTATCACAAGAAGTTATAATTGATTCAGTGTCCTTTTTATTACCTCTAATTTATTATGCATGTTTTGGGGATTTGAGGAGCCGCCCTCCATGACGACTGCTGAATCTGGGGGCGACCAACTTCACTTAACAGCGTGTTTTCGACACTTTGTCAATATGAATGCGTTGGGACGCGCGCAAACACGCGGGACGTTAGGCGAAATAAATCTTGCAAGAAAAAACAGCGGGTCTTAAAGCCGCTGTTAATGAAAGCTGATTTGTAGTTCTTTACCTAGTGCATTGGCAACCTTAGCTAAGAACTCTATACTAGGATTATATTCGCCATTTTCTAAGCGTGAAATTGCAGATTGCTTTGTGTTAATTTTTTCGGCCAGTTCTTTTTGACTTAACCCCTGTTCTAATCTCAGTTTAATTATTTCACGTTTAATATCATAGAGAACTTTGAGATCGTCATATTCTCTTTGAACATCTGGATTCTGAAGTAGTTGTTTTT
Organism: uncultured Gracilibacteraceae bacterium; assembly: GCA_964477085.1. Lineage (GTDB taxonomy): Bacteria > Bacillota > Desulfitobacteriia > Desulfitobacteriales > Syntrophobotulaceae > Dichloromethanomonas. The sequence continues at coordinate 15,302 of CAYZDF010000004.1, forward strand.
TCACTTGAATCTGACACTGTTAAAAAATTGTTCATTTTCGACTTTCCTTTCTGACCATATTTGACATTAATAATATTCTTTATAAATAATTGTTTATTAGATATTCTTTACCGCACAGCGTATAACAGAGTGTTCCCAATTTATTAAGATTAGTCCATTGATCTAAGGAGGTGCTATATTTGTTTCACAAGGTTTTACATGTAGTGCCAACTAATGATTACAAAGTGTATATTTCCAAATGATACATATTTAATAGATATAAACAATAAGAGTTTCATAATTATGGATAGAAAATAAAAGCCATACCTTACTGTGCCTAACACGGCTTTTTCGATACTAGAGGATGATGAGTGTGGTTAGGACGCTTCGTAAATGCCGGGACGTTATATAAAATCGCGCGCGAGGGTCGCCACATTGTGTGGCGGAAAAATTATTATTGTGAATATTTTTCGAGAGGTTTTTTTATGAACATAATTGTAGCGAATTCAAAGGACGTTACTCACATACGTCATATTGTTCAAACAACGATTAATATGGTTTATCCTAAATATTACCCAGAAGACGTGGTAAAATTTTTTCTTGATTATCATTCTATTGACAATATTAGAAAAGCTATAAGCGAAGAATATATACTACTAATTGAAAATGATAGCAAAATAATAGGCACAGGTTCAATTTTAGGAAATGAAATTAAAAGGATGTTTGTTCTCAAAGAATATCAAGGATCAGGATATGGCAGTTTACTACTTGAACAACTAGAACATCAAGCATTCAATGAAGGCTACACGACCGTCGTGCTTGATTCTTCATTTCCTGCGTTTAGTTTATATCTTAAAAAAGGTTATGAACCGAAAGATTATAAAAAAATTATTACACCTAAGAAACAGGTACTCTGTTATTATCGAATGTCGAAGGAGCTTAATTTATCTCGCCATATAAGTGCAGACAGCAAAATGGAATGTAGAGAAATGTTAATAACTGAAATACATGAAGTGGCAAAATTACATGACCTATTGGCTTATTTTATTCAAAAAGATACTAAAGATGATTATTTTGATTTTGATGAACTGGATGAAGTAAGTATAAGGCACCATTTAGAAGGATTTATCAATAACCCATTAAGAAGGATTTACATTACAAAAGAGAATGGTATTATTGTTGGATTTATTTCGTGTGAAATAATCAACGGCTTTCTCCCTATATCAAGTATTAAGAAAGTGGGTTATATATCTGGAGCGTATGTTTTACCTGAGTTCAGAGGAAAAGGGATAATGAAGAAAATGGAAAGAATTGCAATTAATTACTTTAGAAGTAACGGGCTGAAATTTGTAGAATTAAATTTTCTTACTAAGAATACACTTGCTGAAAAAACATGGAAAAGTCTTGGTTATAAAACATTTAGAGAACAAATGAGGAAAAGATTATTATAATACTATTATGGAAAGGAAGCTTTGAAATTGTTTCATCCACTTCATCAAGGAATGTCTGGGCAGCGTTAGAATCAAACTGAATATATTCAACGATACCCATTAAATCTTCTTGAGCCACGGGGAGATATTCAATTCGATATTTCTTATCCATTGATCTTTTCCCTAAGATTTTTCATTAAGTCTCTATGAGAAATTCTTTTCATTCCTGAATTACTTTGAGCTTCAGCTTCCCCTAGCAAATAGCCTCACTTGAGAAAAGGAGATCTTTCCCCTGTGTAATATAAAACCAGTTCATGTAAGGCCCGTGTACAGGAAACGTATAAAAGTTTTTGATCGAGTATTGTTGAGTATTGGTCATGACTGGTATCATAAATAATTACCACATCATATTCTAAACCCTTGGCCATGTAAGAGGCAATAACAACAGGTCCTTTGACAAAGTCCTTGGCATATGGAGTGATTAGCTTTAAGTCTGTGATACTTTTTAATCTAATAAATACTTCTTCTGCCTGGTACTGGGTTTTACAGATTACGGCGATATGTTCATACCCCTTGGCCATATAGGATCGTATATCTTCAACAATTCTCATATCCATAGCTTCAGGTGTCTCTTGATAGATGACCTTGGGTTCATCACCATGACGCTCAAAGGGGACGATTAGTGGCTGGTTGTCGTGGTCAGGTAATAACTGACGGGAGAATTGGTTAATTTCCACAGTTGAACGATAACTTTTACTGAGAATTAACTTGGTTGTTTTTTGCTTGTCCATGATCTTGGCAATCAGGTCGTAGAGGTCCAGATCTTGCTTCCTGTCGATGGTTTGGTTGTAATCACCCAGGACCGTATAGGTTGCGTTCCGGTAAAGAATTTTGAACATTTCATATTGAACTACCGAATAATCCTGAGCTTCATCGATGACGACATGGCGGATATCGGATAGGAGTTCGGTTCCTTCAACTTTCAGTTTAAGATAGAGCAAGGGAGCATAATCCTCATAGAATAATTTTCTTTGCTGCAAATTCTGGTTGGTTATTCTGATAATCTCATTTATCTCTCCAGGGAGGTCCAGATCATGAGCGAGTGCATGCAGATACTGTGGGTCGGAGAACAGTCTGACATAGATCTCCCAATAATCGACGGACGTAAAACGACGGAGTCTACGCCTTAAAGCTTCAGATTCTTTAATTGAGAGTAGTCGGCTGAATTGCTTGATTTCCAGATCACGGCCTTCGCTCTTGGCGACGATCTGTTCGATTTTGGCCAGTCGCTCCTTTTTATAGGGATGGGTTTTAGGCATGATCATGTTCTCGATACGCGCAAGCTGCTTGGCCATCGGAATGTCTATCTCGTTTCGTAGGAAACGATTCTTAAGTTCTTGCCGGGTTTCTAAGATCACACCATTAAAGTAAACATCTTCAAAAGGAATGAGCTTATGCCCGTAGTATGTGATCCATCTGGCTAAGATTGTAACGAAGGTCTTAGACCCTTTAAATGATGCACTCGCTCTTCTGATTTTTGCTTGATCTGAATGGTAGGTACGGATATATTCCTCCAAGTAAGATTCTCTCTTTTGAACTTGGAACCTTCGATTAAATGATTGTGTTACTAGATCATCGAAGGTGACCTGAAGGACATTCTCTTCTCCGAGTTCGGGTAAGACATTGGAGATATATTGGCTGAAAACATCATTGGGGGAAATGATCAAGATATTATTGGAACGGTACTTTTGACCTTCATAGAGAAGGAAAGCGATTCGGTGCAAAGCGATCGAAGTCTTTCCGCTACCGGCGGTCCCTTGGACCATAAGCAGTTCATTCTCCGTATCCCTGATGATGATATCCTGTTCCTTCTGAATGGTTTCCACTATATTTTTCATCTTCGGGGAGGAATTCCGACCGAGAATATCCTGGAGAATTTCATCCGTAATTCGGATATCGCAATCGAAAAAGTATTGAAGGTTAGAATTTTTAATTTTATATTGTCTTTTAAGAGTTACTTCGCCTGAGCTTGTGCCAGCAGGCGTATCATAACTGGCTTTACCTCTTTCATAACGGTAAAAGATGCTGGAGATCGAGGCACGCCAATCATAGACGTAAACCTCATGAGTATTCCGGTCCATCACGTTCGCTAATCCGATATAGATTCTTTCCTTTATTCCGAATCCGTCTTCGATAAAATCAAAGCGTGCAAAATACGGTGAATCCAGTAGTTTTTTATAGCGTTTGACGAATTGAGCGATATTGGTGTACCCCACAGTTTGACTGTTGACTTCAGAAAGGGATTGGACCATCTCGGTCAGACGTTCGAAGTCACTGGAAAAAGGGGTCGTGTTCTCTACCATATCTTTTCTTGCTTCGACGAGATCCTTGCGGTGCTCCAGGGCTTCATCGATCAATGCATCCAGTTCTTTTTTGATAAATGCCATCGTATCTTCGAGATAGGCCTTCTCTTCTTGTTCTTTAGTCAGATATTCCATTATCTCCACTCCTTTTCACACCGGAAAATTACTGGCGAACATTAAAAGAAAGTTGACATTAGTAAGTGAATATGATACAATTTTAGTAGATTCATTAAATATAATGGGTAAAATATGTTTAACATTACTATTATATCGTAAGAAGGATGTCCCGTAAAGACGGAGATGTCTTTTTTTATATCCTTTTCGGAGTTGTTTCAGCAATATTAAACGAAATGCTATTTTTTCATTGTTAATAACCATTTGTAAATTTGTTGATGTATTTGTTTGCAAATTTTTCATGTTTTGCTAATTAATTTCAACAATATTATTAATGTTGAGACATTTTTATCAAAATAGACTACTAAGACTATGTATATACTAAACATTATGTTAGAATAATACAAAACCTTTCTATAATATTCTTTGGAGTTTTCTCTTTTAAAGAAATGCCAGGAGCGTTTTGAAAGATCAATAGAGTTAATGTCAGATCGAGATAAGACTAATAGAAAAGGTATAGATCTGAGTCGCAGGTCATCTAAGATGAGGAGGTAAGGGTTTGAAATATACGATTAAGCATCAATTAAGAGGCAGAACCTTGTATATAACGGGAATGACTTGTGACAGCTGTCAAACAAGGATCGAAAGAAGATTAGCCAGGATGGAAGGAATAGTCAAAACAGAGGCGGATTATCCTGGTTCCAAAGTTAAAGTGGTTTATGATATAAAAAAAGTAAGTAAAAAAAGAATTGTCAGGGTCTTAGACAAATTGGGTTATGCCACTATCTCCAATCCTAAGCGGTCACAAGGAAAAAAAGCTCGTTACACGGAAGAAGAGGGTATCGATTTCGGTAAACTGATCTTCCTGGGTATTATTGTCTACCTAATTTATCAAACGCTACAGAACCTGGGTGTGTATTTTCTGCCACAGATCGATCAGACTATGGGTTATGGGATCTTATTTATCGTAGGATTGCTGACTTCTTTGCACTGCATAGCCATGTGCGGCGGCATCAATCTTTACCAATGTATGGGTCAGCAGTTTGACAAAGAGAGCCAAAGTCTGGCAAAATTTAAACCAAGTTTACTGTATAATACCGGTAGGGTGGTTTCTTACACCGTCATTGGAGGAATAGTCGGGGCGATAGGCTCAGTTGTGAGTTTTTCCGGAGTGGCTAAAGGTTTGGTAGCAGTCATTGCCGGTGTGATAATGGTGATTATGGGACTCAATATATTAAACGTTTTTCCGGCTCTTAAAAGGTTTAACCCGCGGATGCCTCGCGTCTTCAGCCGGCTTAGTGGCGAAAACAGAAAAAGAGGACCTTTTATCGTCGGTTTATTCAACGGCCTTATGCCTTGTGGACCTTTACAGGCCATGCAGATTTATGCGCTCGGAACAGGCAGTATGATCATCGGAGCGACCTCCATGTTCTTTTTCAGTCTTGGCACCGTTCCGCTCATGTTCGGCTTAGGGGCCATCAGTTCTTTCCTTAGTGGCCAATTTACACGTAGAATGCTGAGGACGAGTGCAGTATTAGTGATTGTTTTGGGTATGATAATGTTTAACAGAGGACTAGGGTTATCCGGGATTTCAGCCTTTGCCGCAGGTACAAGCTCTATTGCCTCGGTAAAAGGAGATATCCAAGTTGTGACCACAAGCCTCGAATCCGGCAGGTACACGCCGATTACGGTTCAGAAGGGTGTGCCTGTTAAATGGACGATTCAAGTGGACAGCGATGATCTTAATGGCTGTAATAACCCTGTTACCATTCCTAAGTACAATCTGGAAAAGGAATTGCGTCCTGGGGATAATATCATCGAATTTACCCCGGACAAAACGGGTAACATCGTTTATACCTGCTGGATGGGGATGATCAGAAGCACGATCACAGTTGTAGATGATATCAGTACTGAATAAGAGGTGATTCCCTTTGTTTAAAAAAGAAACACTTGAAATCAGCGGTATGTCCTGTGCAGCTTGCGCTGCTAAAATAGAGAAGAAATTAAACAAGCTTGATGGCGTTAAACAAGGGAATGTTAATTTGGCCATGGAAAGAGCTGTCGTGGAATTTGATGATTCCGTTCTTAACAGAGAGAAGATCACAGAGGTGGTTAAGAACTTAGGCTATGAAGTCAAGGAAGAAGTCAAGACGACAGATCATAATAAGGTCAGTCTGACGATTAACGGCATGTCCTGTGCTGCTTGTGCAGCGAAAATTGAAAAGAAACTCAATAAGCTTGAAGGTGTTAAAACAGCTGCGGTCAACCTGGCTGCTGAGAAAGCGGTTGTTGAATTTGAAAGTTCTAAGATCAAAGCTTTCGAATTGATTAAGACAATCGAAACACTGGGATATAAAGCAGAGCAGGAGGAAGAAGCCGGCCAAGACAGAGAAAAGGAACAGCGCGAGAAGGAAATCAACAAACTGAGAAGAGAACTGGTCATCTCTGCGGTGTTAAGTTCTCCGCTCATCCTGGCGATGGTACTGACGCTCATCAATCTGGACATCGCCTTCCTGCATAATGAGTGGTTCCAGTTGATCTTAGCGACACCTATCCAATTTATTATTGGTTACAGGTTTTATAAGAACTCCTATTATGCTTTGAAAGCCAAAAGTGCGAATATGGATGTTTTGATCGCCATGGGCACTTCTGCCGCTTACTTTTTCAGTATCTACCATGCATTCTTCGTACCGGTTCCTGCCCATGGTGAAATGGTAATGAAGGAACTGTATTTTGAAGCTTCAGCGGTAATCATCACCCTGATCTTACTAGGAAAATACCTTGAAGCTGTCGCCAAAGGCAAAACGTCTGAGGCCATTAAAAAACTGATGGGTCTTCAAGCCAAGACCGCCAGAATCATCAGAGATGGTAACGAAGTGGATATCCCAATCGCCGAAGTGGAAGTGGGCGATATCGTAGTTGTCAGGCCCGGTGAAAAAATCCCTGTTGACGGAATTATCACGGAGGGTAACTCTTCGGTAGATGAGGCTATGCTGACAGGTGAAAGCCTGCCGGTAGAGAAAAATATCGGGGATGCGGTTATCGGAGCAACCATCAATAAATACGGAACGTTTAAATTCCGAGCAACCAAGGTAGGCAAAGATACGGTATTATCACAGATCATCAAGATGGTTGAAGATGCACAAGGGTCAAAGGCTCCTATTCAGAAAATTGCAGACCAGGTGGCGGGGGTTTTCGTTCCTGTCGTATTGGTTATCGCCTTAGGTACTTTCCTGGTATGGTATTTCCTGATTAGCGGAGGACAGGATATTACACCCGCGATCATCAGCTCAGTGGCGGTGCTCGTCATAGCCTGCCCATGTGCTTTGGGGCTGGCGACTCCTACTGCCATCATGGTGGGTACGGGAAAAGGTGCAGAAAATGGCATCCTTTTTAAAGGCGGGGAGCATTTGGAACGGACCTATAAAATTGATACTATCGTCTTAGATAAGACGGGGACGATTACCAAGGGTCAGCCTGAAGTCACGGATATCCTGCCACTCGGAAAAATGGCTGTAGAGGAGATTTTGACACTTGCCGCCATCACAGAGAAGAAGTCCGAGCACCCCTTGGGGGTAGCCATTTATGAAAATGCGAAGAAACACTTCTCAGATATTGCTGACCCCGACCGCTTTGAGGCACTACCGGGAAGGGGAGTGACCGTGGCCATTGGCGATAAAGTCCTGGACATCGGTACGAGAAAAATGATGAGGGAGAAGAACCTGGATATCGATCCAATTGAATTAGCGATCGCTAAATTTGAAGATGAGGGCAAAACAGCGATGCTCTTTGCAGTCAATGGTGTTATGGAAGCGATCATCGCTGTAGCCGATACCCTGAAAGAGAACTCCGTCGAAGCCATCAATGAACTCAAAAGAATGGGTATCGAGGTCTATATGATCACCGGAGATAATCTGCGGACTGCTAATGCCATTGCTAAGCAGGTGGGCATCACCAAGGTGCTTGCCGAAGTACTACCGGAGAACAAAGCGGAGGAAGTAGAAAAGCTTAAGAGTCAAGGCAAAATCGTAGCCATGGTTGGAGACGGTATCAACGATGCACCGGCTTTGGCAACAGCAGATATCGGAATGGCAATCGGGACCGGTACGGATGTTGCCATTGAAGCAGCCGATGTCACTCTGATGAGAGGGGATCTCCGATCTATTCCTTCTGCCATCCGATTATCCAAGAAGACCATGAATAAGATTAAACAAAACCTCTTCTGGGCCTTCATCTACAATATTATCGGTATACCTTTCGCTGCTCTCGGTCTTTTAAGCCCGATCATTGCCGGTGGGGCGATGGCCTTTAGTTCAGTGTCAGTGGTAACAAATTCTTTGAGTTTGAAGAGGTTTAAGCCTTAAGGTAAATAGGTATTCGTTGGTATTCTCAATGATTCAGAAGAATAATTTTTAGGAGGAATACATAATGGCAACAGAGAAAACAGTTTTAAACGTCGAAGGTATGTCTTGCAGTCATTGTGTTAACAGTATCCAAAAAGCAGTGGGTGCATTAGAAGGAGTCTCTAAGGTTTATGTGGATCTTGCAGCTAAAACGGTTAGTCTTGAGTATGACAGTGGTATGACAAATCTTGATGTCATCAAAGAAGCCATTGATGACCAGGGGTATGATGTCAAATAGTAAGGAGTCATAAGGATAAAGGGTGATGAGGAAATGAACCAATTCTCACGGACAGAATTGTTGATAGGCCAGCAGGGGCTGGAAAAGCTCAAGCAAAGCAAGGTAATTATTTTCGGACTGGGCGGAGTGGGCTCCTATACGGCTGAAGCTTTAGCCAGAACTGGAATCGGCAGTATGAAGTTGATTGACTTTGATGAGATTTGTTTGACGAATATCAATCGGCAATTACACGCACTTCATTCCACAATCGGACGCTCTAAGGTAGACGTCATGAAACAAAGACTGTTGGATATCAACCCTGAAATAGAAATACAAACCTTTCAATCCTTCTATAATCCTGAAGATGCGGACTATTTCCTGTCAGATGAACCTGACTATGTTATTGACGCTATCGATACGGTAAAAAGCAAAGTGAGCCTGGCCAAACAATGCTATGAACGCAAGATTCCCTTCATCTCCTGTATGGGAGCTGGTAACCGTCTTGGCGCATCAGAGTTTAGAGTAACCGACATCTCCAAGACAACCGGTTGCCCTCTCGCCAAAGCTGTCAGAAAACTGCTTAAAAAGGAAGGAATCACGCACGGGTTCAAAGTCGTATTTTCACCAGACCCAGCACTCAAACCTTTGGAATCAGAAGCAAACTGTGCAACCAATTGTATTTGCCCCAGTGGTGATGCCCACTGCTCTAAGAAACGTCAGATACCTGGTAGTATCGCTTTCGTTCCTTCTGTGGCCGGTTTGCTGATGGCAGGAGAAGTGGTTAGAGATATTTTAAAATAACGTTATTAGTGCTATGTATTGGATCAGACCTTGAACTCTGTGAGTATGGCCAGAGCCACTTATATCCGTAAGATTGCTGTACAGCCCCATGATGTCTCGCCAACGCTTTCTTTAGGCTTGAGTATCGACCACATTGTTTCCATGTTCATCCCGGCTCTGGGTGGTTTAGTCTGGTATGCTGGAGGCTCAAGTGGCTATCAATACGTTTCTTTGGGTGGAGCGGTGATTGCTCTGCTCAACCTTCTGTCAACACGCAGAATAAGGATGAACAGGGAGGGAGAAAGAGCTGACTAGAGTTCCTTAATGACTGGGAACACTCAGAATGACCTCTTGTCCGTCATGTTCGTAGATCTTGATGTGATCTGCACCTTCTTCAACCGAAGGTGGTTGAAAACCACGGAACATAGCTGCTATGACCTTCTCGGGTACGTGACGCTCTCTGAGAGCGTTCTGGGCTAGAGCCTTCTCTAAAGAGCATTTAACCCAATGAATAGTTACTTCCGCGTCATAACGTTTAGCAAGGCGGATATAGCGCATTCTCTTTTTTTTAGTAATATTGGTAGAATCGAGAATCACATCATGTTGATGGGCTAACATATAACGGATGATCATCTCAGCGACTTTAAACACCAGTTTATCGTGTTTAAGATCAGATTCATCGTTCCACAGGAATTTTCGGATCTGATCAGTAGACACCACATAACCTGGCAGTCGTGAAACTAAGGTAGACTTTCCACAACCGGGGATCCCACATAAGAGATGAAATTCCATGTCAATCACACCAATCGATAGATTTTGAATTCAGAGCAAAATAGCAAGTCATATCTGCGGATTCTTTGTAGTAGTTTTGGTGAATATTTACAGGTGTTAGTAGTATTGGCTATTAAGACTTTCCTTATTAGCCCGAAATGAGTTTTAACCCTGTAAAGATATAATGGATAACGTATTTGGAGATGATAGGGACAGATGTGCTATGTCTATATTGTTGAATGTAAAGATGGGACACTTTATACAGGTTGGACGTCTGATATCAAAAAAAGACTGGCTGAGCATAATCAGGGGAAGGGAGCCAAGTATACCCGGGCTCGATATCCCGTCGTTTTAAAATATCTTGAAAAATTAAAGAGCAAGCAAGAGGCTTGCAAACGCGAATATACAATCAAGCAGCTGTCACGAGTCGAAAAACTAGAATTAATCCAGGAAACACCTAAAACTAATTAGGGTGTTTGTTTTTCAAAAGATTGCCGAAAATGAAATCGAATAATAGTAGGTTATAAGTAAATAATAATGAAGAAATCTAAAAGATATGGAGGTCACTAGCATGAAAGTTAAGAAAATGCAGGGTCCCAACACAGGCATCAAGTGCGTAGTCAATACTTGCTATTATTATATGGAAGGTGATCATTGCTCAGCAGAAAGGATCGAAGTTCAGCCTCGCAATGCATCTAATTCCGATCAGACTGACTGCGCAACCTTCATTAAGCACAGCGAATTCTAAACAAACGTCTTGATATTAACGGGGTGTATCAAAACTTGATACACCCCGTTTCATTAAATAAGGATAGAATATAAAAATTTTATGGGAAAAGTTTCCAAAAAGTCCTGCGCTCATACGATATATAGACATCTTACTAGGGATAGGAGGGAGAGATATGTTCTTTGGTTGGGGATATCCTTTTTTCTGGGGCTACCCATTCTTTGGATTTGGATTTGGTTATCCGAGACACAGAGGTCGTAGATGGTGGTATTAAGATATAGATAGAACGACGTAATTTTGATATAATTTAAGAATAGTTAATTAATTTATTAAAAGTAAAACTTATATCAATAGCTTAAACCTTAGTCCGGTCAGACTAAGGTTTATTTGTTGTAATCATTTATTTGTCTAACATTTGAGAATATAATAGAGTCGGTAGCAAGTCATTATTTAAGACGAATTAAGTGAGTCAATCACAGTTCAATCAAAATGATTAAGGCTATACGATCCAAATATTCTAGGAGGTTTTGTTAATATGGTTGGTGCAAGTATGATGTTTCTAACTCTCGCTTTCTTCCTTCTGGTCGGTCTGATTTTGAATGTTGTGACTAGTATTTGGGCATACCGTGATTCTTTGAGAAAAGGGAACAGCAAAGAATATGCTCTGGTAGTGCTGATAGGGACACTTATCTTTCCGATATTAGGTTTAATTGTTTACCTGATTATTCGAAACGATTAGTGTTCTATGTGTGAAGCTTACTATGGTAATCCATTAAACTTTTAATAAAGATGATGATATTTTTTAGACCCTAAAAGGGTCTTTTCTTTAGATATGTTTCTTGAGGAAATTCTACGGTAACAGATATCGGTCTTAGGAGTAACGATCCTTTATTTATCAGCTTTAGTCGGTAACCTGTATGTTTTCAACATCAATGGCCTGGTCACTGGCAATAATTAAACCAATACTTCCTTCTAAGTCAGGATCGTGAACGATGGTATAGGGGATATTCATTTTAGAAGCTAATTTCTGATACTTAGCTCTAAATCGATGATCGATTCCCCCGTGGATTAGCATCTTTCTCGATCTTTTGTCTTCTAATGCTGTTTTCACTTCGGGGTAAATGTTTTTTTTCATCACTTGGCCTTTACTTATGGATAGGAGTATGCGCTCACGGAACTCTCCTAAATGATGCCTTTTCTCTTCCAACTTAAGTTGGGGAGGACCCTGAAGTCCCACAGAAATTGTTTTTTCTAATTCTGTCTTATTGGCTAAATTCTTGATCGCTTCTTTATAGACATCGTTTTCCAATTGGTTCACTCCTATCTCAATGTGCCTGAACCTTAGAACTTTCCTTTGCAGTATCCCCAACTGGTTTGGCTTTAAACGCTCTCTTTATGCGTTTTTATTTTTGTTGATAAAGACTAATCCCACGAGAAAGAGTGCCAAGGAAAAGAATAAGCTCCAAGGTATAAAAAGGGCTAAGATAATAGCGGGAAGGATATAGATAATGGAGAGAAGCCGAAATAACTTTTGGTAATAAGAGAAAAGATTATCTTTATAGATGAATAATCCCGCTGTTGAAAATAGCCAGGATACCATACAGGAAATAATCAAAACAAACATCATTTCTACAGGCAGCTGAGGATCCGGTTCTCCCCAGTTAATCTGAAAGAGTACTAGCAGGGCACCTATTCCTAAAGGAATAAATGGGAAAATCCTTCCCAGAAGCTTCTGATTCATCAGACTCTCCTCCTGAACCGCGATTAAACGGTGTTTCTTTGTTCTATTCTAATATATAGATATCCTGCCTGTAATATGAAAAATGGAACAGAACTTTGTCTGTTCCTGTTATACTATTCCTGCAGGAAGCTTACTGTAAAGGCATACCGGAATCACTCTCATATCGCTGAATCAAGGGATGAAGCATGACTGCAGTGGCCAGACCAAGATAAGCAGAAATAAAACCGAAGCTTAAAAAAGTGATAATTCCGGATAAGCTGATACTTAGCGGGTGATGATACAGGAATACAGCTAAACCACACCAAAATCCCTGGCAAAATGGGCATCCAAATAATTTCCGGAAGAAGTATCCCTTCTTCTTGAGGGACTCTCTAATTCCTTTAAAAAGTATAAAGTCAAAAACAAAGAAACGGATGCTTAATGCTAATAGAAATTCTAAAACCATAGGAAGTCACCTTTATCTAATATTTTTAACAATTTATGGAAAAATGTAAACGCTTGTTACAATAAAACCAACTGTATTACACAGTTGGCTTTCTGAAGAACAGGAGTCATATTATTTTCACAATATTATATTTGATGATAGTTGAAAAAGGAAAATCTTAATCGATTAGTTTAATATTTAGCACCGATATTCTTTACTTCCCGCCTAAAGCTCTTTGCTTCTCAAACCGAACCCTGGCGTTTTTATCCAAATATTTTTTGCGCAATCGAATATTGACTGGAGTTACCTCGACGAATTCGTCATCATTGATATATTCCAAAGCTTCTTCCAGGCCCAGTATTCTTGGCGGTTCCAGCCTCAGGCTATCATCTGCACCGCTCGCCCGCATATTGGTTAATTGTTTTTTGCGCGTCACATTGAGATCCAGATCCTGTTCTCTGGAGTTTTCGCCTACTATCATGCCTTCATACACTTTCGTACCGGGATCAATAAACATCCGGCCACGATCCTGCAGCTGATACAAGGCGTAACTGGTAGCTTCTCCCGGATCAGAAGCGACAAGGGCTCCTCTGCTGCGTCCCTGGATTTCACCCTTGTATGGCTGATATGAGTGGAAGACATGAGCCATAATACCTTCTCCCCTGGTCTCAGTTAAGAAGTCCCCCCTGAAACCGATTAAACCTCGGGCAGGGATCAAAAACTCCAAACGGGTAATACCACCGGGCAGATTGATCATATTTTGCATCTCTGCTTTGCGTGACCCTAACAACTCGATGACCGTGCCTGTTACCGTATCGGGAATGTCACAGGTGAGATGCTCATAGGGTTCACAGCGTACACCATTGACATCTTTAAGGATGACCTCTGGTTTCGATACCTGAAGTTCAAACCCTTCACGGCGCATATTCTCAATCAGAATAGACAAATGCAGTTCTCCTCGGCCGGAGACCTGGAAAGAATCAGCATTATCTGTTTCTTCCACACGTAGGCTGACATTGGTCTCAATTTCTTTAAATAATCTTTCCCGAAGTTTACGAGAAGTGACGTGTTTTCCTTCGGTTCCGGCAAAAGGACTGGTATTAACCATGAACATCATGGTGAGTGTTGGTTCGTCGATCTCGATGGTTGGCAGAGCTTCGGGGTTAAGTGCACAGGTTATGGTCTCACCAATGTTAATGTTAGGGATACCATTAATAGCTACAATATCGCCAGCATTAGCCTCAAAGACATCAACCCGATTGAGTCCTTCAAAGGTGAAGATTTTTCCGACTTTAACTTTCTCTAGAGACAGATCTCTCTTAATAACTCCTACTGGTGTGTTAGCCAGGAGTTTTCCTCGAAAAATACGGCCGATGGCGATTTTACCAAGGTAGTCGTTATAATCCAGGGTGGTAACAAGCATCTGCAAAGGGCTGTCAGGATCGCATTCCGGAGCAGGAATATTTTTAAGAATAGTCTCAAATAAAGGGACTAAGTCATTTGCCATATCATCCGGTTCATAGCCTGCAATTCCCTGTCTGGCTGAGGTATAGACGACGGAAAAGTCTAACTGCTCCTCATTGGCACCCAACTGTAAGAACAGCTCCAGTACTTCATCCACAACTTCATAAGCACGGGCCTCAGGACGGTCAATCTTATTGATGACAACTATCGGTTTAAGATCCAATTCCAGAGCTTTTCTTAAAACGAATTTGGTCTGAGGCATAGGACCTTCGAAAGCATCTACGACCAAAAGGACACCATCGACCATCTTTAAGACGCGTTCTACCTCTCCGCCAAAATCAGCATGTCCAGGGGTATCAACAATATTGATTTTGATTCCCTGCCAATTTATGGCGGTGTTTTTAGCCAGTATTGTAATGCCGCGTTCTCTTTCTAAGTCATTTGAATCCATAACGCGTTCTTCAACTTGTTCGTTGGCGCGGAATACACCACTTTGTTTCAGCATAACATCTACTAGGCTTGTCTTTCCATGATCAACATGGGCGATAATCGCTAAGTTTCTCAGATTTGCTGGCTGCATTTTAATTTTCTCCTGTCATCTATATTAAATAGGTTTGTATTGAACTCTAAAATATAACAATTTAGAGGCACAACCTTTAATATTATAATACTTTTCGTTAGATTTTCAAATTAATTATGAGTAAAACATAAGTAAATATTGATGGAGTATGACAACATACTCATAATAAACCTTATTTTTTAAGTGATTAAGAGGGCTCTTAACTTGCGTAACACCATTGAGAACGGTATAATTTCTCATGTCTTTTAGTTTTTACTTCATTGGCTCAGGAGGGCATAGATGAGACACAGACAACATTGTAACGACTTTCAATTGTCCAAGAGGGTAACCAGAAGAGGAAGGAAACCAGTTAAGATGGGCTTGGTTCTCATCGTTATGGCAGTAATGATTGTCACTGGCTCCAGAATAATATCCTCTCACAAAGCTTCGATTGATCCCAGCTATGGTTCACAACATACGGTGAATGTCCAGGCTAATACTAACGGTATGAAAGCTGCTCGTCAAAGTGAAGTACAAGCTGGTACTAAGATTGATTCATATAAAGGAGTTGCAGTCTATTCCAACGGAAGTAATTTTATGTCCAGTCATGGTCTGAGCTATAGCGAAGATGGTTATTATTACGGTTATAAGTGGCAGTGTGTGGAATATGTCAAACGATTCTACTACGAAAAACTTGGGCACCAAATGCCGGATGGTGCTGGACATGCCAAGTATTTTTTTAATCCCATGCTGGAACAGGGCGATTTTAATGAGCAACGAGGCTTGACCCAGTATCAGAATGGTGGAAATATTAGCCCTAAAGAAGATGATTTGCTTGTATTTAATGATGGGGTTTACGGCCATGTCGCGATTATCAGTGAAGTTGAAGATGGTTGGATAGAAGTTATTCAACAAAACTCTGAAGTCTCCAGAGAAAGATATAAGCTTAAGAAGAAGAACGGCAATTATTATATTGAAGGAGAACGCCAACCGGCAGGATGGCTAAGAATTTGAATTTCCAGACAGCTTAAAGGCTGTCTTTTCTTTTTCATATTATTCTTCATCATCTTAAGTTACGCTCTGTATTTGTATTATGTTCAGGCTTCATACATTTAGGTTATCCTTATCCAAGTTGTTTTATTGAAAAATTCTTTTAGCGATTTTGTAATATTTCAAAGCAATTATTGGAAATAATACTATCGTAAAGTTTATTGATAAAGGAGTATCTCAGGATGAGAATTCCCAATCATATCGGTGTAATTCCGGATGGCAACAGAAGATGGGCTGTTGAACGTGGTATGACCAAAGAAATGGGATATCAGGAAGGCCTGGAACCGGGACTTAAAATTCTAAAGCTTTGTCAGAAAGCCGGAGTTAAAGAATTGACGTATTATGGGTTTACTGCGGACAATACAAAGAGGCCAGCAGCTCAAACGAAAGCATTTGTTCAAGCCTGTATCGATGCCATAGAGTTAATAGCAAACGAAGATGTCTCACTGCTTGTTATAGGCAACACAGAGTCTAAGGTTTTTCCGAAGGAACTTCTTCCGTATACCAATCGTACAAACTTTGGTAAAGGCGGAATTAAGGTAAACTTCCTGGTCAACTATGGTTGGGAGTGGGATCTTGGAAATCTTATTGCCAGTGAACAAAAAAGGACTCAAATTTTAAAGTCAATTAAATCTAATGATGTTTCCCGGGTAGATCTGTTGATACGATGGGGAGGTCGAAGACGTTTAAGCGGTTTCCTGCCGGCCCAATGTGTCTATGCTGATTTCTTTGTAATTGATGAATATTGGCCTGATTTTAAGGATGATCATTTTTACGCAGCCTTAAATTGGTATAATACTCAGGATATAACTTTAGGTGGCTAAGAGGGAAACGGTAGATTTTTAAACATATTAAGAATGGTAGATATAGGTGATAAGGTTATTTACAGATAGAAAAGATTAACCGGTCTTATTAAAAAGACCGGTATTTGTATTGGTACAGATATCTTAAGCCATCTGCTAGGCATGTCGAAAAAGATGAGAGTATAAAGCTTGATCCATAAGAGAGTTATAATGATGGTTATGCTGATTATCGATGGTCGTCTGTCCATAATATTGATGGGTGTGTCCCCCTCCTGCTAAAGGAATGGCTGGGCCACTAACCCCGTGAAAGTAATGAACATGGCCAAAGTCATAGGTGGTGACTCCCTGATAATGATGAACATGACTGGTTCCTGTTGGAATTTCTACTCCGCTTGTACCAGCCATTTGATGAACATGGCCTCGGTCGAAAGTGGTTATATTCTTAAAACGATGGACATGAAATGAATACACTTAAACACCTCCCCAAAAAAGATATAAACGAGGAACATATTTCCAATAAACAGATATGATATGTATATGCTAACCTTGTCAATGATGTCCATCTTAGTAGTATGAGCTGGTAAGAGTGTCCTAATTATAAGACTTGACAGATGAGCATATGATTTGTTACTATTGAATGCAATAATCCAAAATGACGATGACAGGGAACAGTAAGCTAATATGCCTGTACAGAGAGCCGTTGGTTGGTGGAAAGCGGTCAGGAAAAAATGCTGAACTCCCCCTTGAGTTGCCGACCGAACCCCTTGTGGCAGTAGGAACGGACGGAGACTTCCACCGTTAAAAGGAAGGGGATATCGGAATGTATTTTCCCGCATCCTTTAAGAGTGAACGACAATACGTCGTTAATTTGAGTGGTACCGCGAAGTAAAACCTTCGTCTCAGAACAGAGACGAAGGTTTTTTGACGTCCATGGAGGGACTAATGCCGCGGTGCCATGGAGGGCAAGGAGCGGCAAGTCCATGGAGGGACTAATGCCGCGGTGCCATGGAGGGCAAGGAGCGGCAAGTCCCCCTTATTAAATGGGAGGTGGTTCGATGGAAACGGACCTTAGCGACCTTCAAATACAGTTAAATCAAAAATAATAGAATATTACGAAAGAATTTAGGAGGAATTTAAGATGCGTAAACTTTACTTTTTTGATACAACCCTTAGGGATGGTGAACAATCACTGGGCATCACCCTGAATGTCAAGGAAAAACTGGAGATAGCCAATCAAATTATAAGACTTGGAGTTGATGTTCTGGAAGCAGGGTTTCCGGCATCTTCCCCAGGGGATTTTGAGTCTGTAAGAATCATCAGTAAAGAAGTAAAAGGAATTACTGTCTGTGGTCTTACCCGTTGTGTAGAAAGCGATATTGATATCTGTGCAGAGGCGTTACAAGAGGCGGAGTATCCCAGAATCCATACCGGAATAGCGGTATCTCCTATTCATATGGAAAAGAAGCTTAAACTACAACCTGAGCAGGTCATTGAAAGAGCTGTAGCTGCAGTCAAGCATGCCAAACGGTATGTTGGTGATGTTGAGTTCTACGCTGAGGACGCTTTTAGGAGTGAAAAAACTTTTCTGGTGAGACTTTTTGAAAGAGTTATAGTGGCTGGGGCGACTGTCATCAATATCCCTGATACGGTAGGATATGCGACTCCCTGGGAATTTGGAGAACTGGTAACCTATGTCAAGAACCATGTCAGCAATATTGATAAGGTTAAAGTAAGTGTTCACTGTCATAATGACCTTGGAATGGCCACTGCAAATGCTCTCGCTGGGATCTACGCAGGAGCTGACCAGGTTGAAGGAACCATCAATGGAATTGGTGAAAGAGCAGGTAATACAGCTTTAGAAGAAGTGCTGATGGCAATCTATACCCAAAGGGAACGATATGGGATTGACCTGCACGTTAATACCAAGGAGATCGCAGCTACCAGCAGGTTAGTCTCAACCATTACAGGTGTACCTGTACCCAACCATAAAGCTATTGTAGGTATGAATGCCTTCATGCATGCATCCGGTATCCATCAGGACGGAGTGTTAAAGGAAACCCAAACTTATGAAATCATCGATCCAGAAATCATCGGAGTTCCCAGGAACCAGATTGTTCTTTCCGCAAGGTCAGGAAGGCATGCACTTAAGCATCGTATGGATGAATTGGGATATTATTTGCATGATGAGGAACTGGACAGAATATATCAAGAATTTTTAATTCTTGCGGATAAGAAGCAAGAGGTCTATGATGAAGACCTCCATGCGCTGATGGGGGTAGGGAATCTGGAGCAAGGCAGTTTACGGGTCAAGAATATTTCTGTTGCTACCACGGGAACAGATTCTGCTACAGCCACGGTGACACTGGTTTGTGATGGGGTAGAGGCCACCGATGCTGCTATCGGTAATGGCCCGGTCGATGCCGTCTTCAAAGCGATAGATAGAATAACAGGCAACCAGGCTAAGTTGGAAGACTTCAGTCTTAAATCGGTGAGCAAAGGTACAGAAGCACAGGGTAACGCAACGGTCAAGATAGCAGCCGATGACAAACATTATATTGGCAAAGGAATTAGCACCGATATCATCTACGCCAGTGCCAAAGCCTATGTTGAAGCCGTATCCAAGGTATTTGGAGGAGTTAAGTATATTAAAGGAATCGGAATTACTGTTGCTGGAAATACTACAGCTGGTAACTGAATCAATCTTAAATAAAACCTGCTATTTATGTTTCGAATAGACCTTTTAGGACAACAGATTATGAGATGGTAAAAACAAGCATATCTTAATCGAATAATATAAAAATTGATGGTGTTGGTTTCAGACACTTTGTTACGGGGAGGGAAATGCTAAGCCCTCCTCGAATACTATTTATATCTCTAAAACATAAAATAGTAAGAACATCTTATTTATTCATAATTGGACAAAGCTTGCAAATTGGGTAATAAAATTATTGACACCTGTACTATATCTTGTTAGTAATTGGATTTATGACGTATTAAGAGTAATAAAGAGGTTTTTATGCAGAATAAAACAGGGTGTATCATCATCCATGGATTTGGCGGGAATATTGAAGAGGTCATGCCGTTGGCACAGCGGTTAACAGAAGAAGGATATAATGTAGTATGCCCTTCTTTAAAAGGCCATACAGGAAGACGTAAAGATCTTAAGGGAGTTACATATCTAGACTGGATTGAATCTGGCGAACTGGAATTACGAAAGCTTTTAGAAACTTGTGAAAGAATTTATTTAATTGGTTTTTCCATGGGTGGTCTTATTGCCCTGCTGCTAGCTGCGAAGTATAAAGTTGCAGGTGTGGTTACCTTAAATTCGCCCATTTATTATTGGGATATAAAAAGGATTATGATTAACCTATGGGAAGATCTGAAATACAAAAAGCCCGAAAATATGAAGCACTACCTGCAATCCAGTCGAAAGTTTCCGTTCTCAGCCATGTTATATTTCAGAGTTCTCTTAAGTAAGAGCAAGGCTATTATGAAAGAGGTTCACTGTCCTGTTTTTATTGCTCAGGCCTTACAAGATGATACGGTCAGAAAAAGCAGTGCAAAATATATCTATGAGCACCTGGCTGCCAAACTTAAGACTGTAAAGTATTACGATCATTCAGGACATCTTATACTTTGGAGTGAAGCTGCAGGTACAGTCATCCAAGATGTGGTTAAATTCCTTAACCTTAATAAATTATCTGAGGATTATATTTAAAATACATTTCTGCCGGAGAAGATCTCCAGCATTTCGTGCTTAATCCGCTGTTTGATTCTTCTGCGTTTACTTGGGGAGAGCTCTTCTTTATCTGTCCCGAATAAGTAGTGATCAAGATCAAATTCTTTTAGGAGCATCTTAGTATGAAAGATATTATCCTGATAAACATTAACGTCAATCATCTGATATTTGTTGCGGGTATCTTCAGAAATAAAATTCTGGATAGAATTGATCTTATGATCAATAAAATACTTTCTGCCGTTAACGTCGCGGGTAAAGCCACGAACCCTGTAATCAATAATCGCAATGTCCGGTTCAAAGCTGGTAATCAGATAGTTTAGAGCTTTTAAAGGTGAAATGTGACCGCAGGTAGAAACATCAATATCAGCACGGAAGGTACTGATCCCTTTATCCGGATGGTTCTCGGGATACGTATGAACCGTGATATGGCTTTTATCAAGATGACCAACGATAGCATCAGAAGTTGGTCCGGGTGATTCGTTTTCCTCGATCTGAATGGGCTCGTGGTTTATCACTTCATTTTCAGCCACAAGCATGGTGACACTGGCCCCCTGAGGGTCATAATCCTGATTAGCGACATTGAGGATGTTAGCCTCAATGATTTCCGCTACAGAGGTCAATATCTTTACTAAACGATCAGCGTTATATTCTTCATCAATATAAGCTATGTATTTTTTATGCTGATCCTGACTTAGTGCATAACAAATGTCGTAGAAATTAAAACTCAATGTTTTGGTTAAATTATTAAAGCCAAAAAGCTTAAGCTTTTTGTTAATTGGTTTAATCTTCATTTCTTCATCACATCCATCACAGTTTATGTTATTTTCTAACACAATAGAAAATTTATACTCTAATGTTCTTTAATACAAACTTAGGTGATCGCAATTGTAAAAAGTATTAATAATAATTGAAGAGACCTTATGTTCATTTGGAGCAGGCCCAAATAATACGCTATAATAATAGTATATTCAGAGTAATGCGAGGAAGGTATGAGAATTGGTTTTTTTGATTCGGGAGTAGGGGGAATCACCGTTCTCCACGAAGCCTTAAGGCAGCTCCCTAATGAAAACTACATATACTATGCGGACACTGAGCATGTCCCCTACGGAACTAAAAACAAAGAAGATGTCAAGCGTTATATTCTCGAGGCCGTGGAGTTAATGTCACAAGTAGGTATCAAAGCACTTGTCGTTGCCTGTAATACAGCTACCAGTATAGCGATTAGTGACCTGCGTCGAATATACGGCTTTCCCATCTTGGGGATGGAACCAGCTGTTAAACCTGCCTTGGAAAAGAACTGTTCGAAACGAATTATGGTAACGGCTACTCCACTAACCTTGAGAGAGGAAAAATATCAAAATCTGGTTTCCAGACTGGGGCAAGCCCATATCGTTGATGGGGTGGCACTTCCAGAATTGGTCGAATATGCAGAGGAGTATGTTTTTGATGAAGAAACCATCGTAAGGTATCTTCGATCCAAGCTTTCTGCTTATGATTTAAGTCAGTATGGGACGGTCGTTTTAGGATGCACACACTTTCCGTTCTATAAAGATTGTATTGCCCAACTATTTGCACAAGGAACGAATATTATTGATGGAAGTGTGGGGACGGTAAAGTATTTAAAGAGTATACTTCAAGAAAAGGGTACGTTATGTCATGAAGGGCAGGGAGATGTTCACTTCTATTCTTCCGGGAAACGAATCCATGAAGATTCAAGGTTCAGACGCTATCTGCATTATTTAGCAGAGAAATAATATAAAAAAACAGTATATTCATTCTAACATATTTACCATATTTTCTATAGTATAAACAATTTACTTAAATGAAGCTTAAACCATGTTCAACCATTGATGAGCATAGAGCGCCCATCTTTGGCCAGGAAGGCTTATCTTTCAGCTTGTACTTTAGATCAAGTTTATCCATGAAGAACACCGTCCGTTAATTATGATGAGGCAGATTGGAAGATCTGCCTCATTTTAATATAGAATTTGTAAGACTTAATCCTAACCAGACGGCCAATAAACCGGTAACCAAGCTGCCAACTGCATAGAGGAATGCTATTTTGAATTCTCCATTCTTGATAATGTTAAGGGTTTCGTAACTAAATGTAGAAAAGGTCGTGAATGCACCCAGAAATCCTACCGATAATAATGAGCGGGTGTTCGGATTGGTGATGACATTTTCTGCCCCAAGTATGTAGACAACCCCAATGAGGAAACAGCCCAGCATATTCACCATAAAAGTTCCCCAAGGAAAGATATGGGTATATTTCTGATAGATATAAGTCGAAAGTGTGAAGCGCGAGATTGCTCCCAGCGCACCACCCAATCCAATCATAAGGTAAAGTACGTAATTCAACTGTAGGTCCTCCGAGAAAAATGATAATATTTTTTTATTATAAGTGAATAACCTTATCAGCTTCATGCATCGTACTGATGATATCGGGCATGTTGGATATTTTTCCTGCTACAAACTGGTCTTTGATGCTGTAGAAATCAAGACATGTCTGACAAGCCAGAAGCTCTACGCCCATTTCCTGTTCTAATATTTTTAGAGCATCAATCGCTGAGAAAGCAGGCAAGAGAAGCTTAACCCCGCTCTCCACGAAAATGATGTGTGTTGGTTTGACAGAGGCTTCCAGGAGTTTGAGGAAGAAGTTATGCATCAGTTTATGACCTAATTCGGACTGATCATTGCCCATCCGGTCAGAAGAAATGTAGTAGACCAATGACATCATGATGTATCCTTTCACAAATTGTTCTATTACCAACTATATAATTACTTCGGGTAAATATCAACCTCTTTACCTTTTTGGGATATTCTTTATTGTATTTTTTGTTTGGGCAAACATCTTGGTTGAATTATTCATAAACTAATTCGAGGTAAATATTTCCAAAAAAAGGAAAGGAGGAACTTTTAATGTCTCTTCTCGGAGGAACCGGCGGATACTACGGTGGTGCTGGCACTGTTTACGGTGGCTACGGAGGTGGTTGCGGAGGCTTTGGCTGGGGTTGGGGCTGGTGGTGGCTTGTCATCATCTTTATCATCTTCATCTTATTTATCCCGTTCTGGTGGGGCGGCTGGGGCTGGGGTGGTTACGGTCCAGGGGTAGGTTATGGCTCAGGTTGGGGCTTTTAACAACTAACTTAACCATTCACCGAATTGTTATCATAAATCATGATAATGACAGACAAAAAAGCACCCGACTCCTATACTAAGAGTCGGGTGCTCAGTGTTTAGTTTTGAAACATTTTAATATTCAACTTACTTGGCACAATATTTCCCTAGAGCAAGCTTAGTCGCTCTTGCTTTATGAATAAGGCATTTCAAGGTTGCTTCTGCTCTTTTATTCTCGTTATCGAGTTCCTGAGTGGTTACAGTTTGTTTTACCATCTTAATCACTCCTCTTATTATTAACTAGCTCTATTATATTAAAGATTTTAAGAAAAGTGCCTAAAATAGTTAAATCTTAAACTTAAATTAACATTAAATATTTAAATTATATTTAGATACTTATATGTTTAAAATATTTAGAATATTGTGTTTTGTTAGTTTACGAAAAATTTACTGGTATTTAACATTTTGCTAATTTATATATAAAAAAAGCTGCCCCAATTGTACAGCTTTGAATCAAACAATAGAAATTTTATTTTTAAGGAAAATAATTGGGAATAAAATCATTTCTGAAGATCAATTGACTGAAAAAAGTTATATCTCTTGTTCCGAACCGTCTGGATCTTTCACTACCATAACAGGGCAGGTAGTTTTAGCAAGAACCCTTTGGGATACACTTCCTAAAAAGGCTCCGGAGAAAGGACCATGTCCATGGCTGCCCATAATGACAAGGTCTACTTCTTCCTCGTTAGCTATACGGATAATGCTCTGAGCAGGTGATCCGGAAACGATTTTCTTGGTTACCTTGATATTGTTCGTTTCAAGAGACTTCATCGTCTCTTCGATGATTTCCGTTCCCAGTTGCTCAAGTTCTTCTTGACTTATCGTTACCCCGTAAGCTAAATTATTTCCCCAATAGGCTTGGGGAGTAAACGTCACATGCAACAGGATAATTTCGGCGTTTGTAAGTCTGGCTATGTTATTAGCATTAAAAAAAGCAAGTTTTGAGGACTCCGAGCCATCGGTGGGGACAAGGATACGGTTATACATAGTATCTCACTCCCTTATAGACTATAACTTTATTTCCATGATATTACATTATAGAAGTTCTGTCTATCAATCTATGCCATACTGTCCTTGGCTTTCCGGAGTGTCCTGTTTTTTGGAGATATAAAGATTCCCCGTAGAATCCATTCCGGCGTAGAATACATCTTTAACGTCATCAACACCATAATTTCTCAACTGGTTCACAAAATCAGATCTGTTTATATTGGAGCTTAATAGATTCTCTTCCAAAATACTGCCATCCATGATCAGATCTTTAGTCAGCCCTTTATAACTGGCATAAAGATTAAGATCGGACACTGTGGCGGGCTGTTTCTCTGCTTTAGCTAGAACAGATAATTTCCCGTTAGTCTCCATGAGAGCATATCCGACATCACTGATATTAAAGAAGTTCTTCTGTCTTAACATCATCATCAGATCACTGATGCTTAAACGAATTTTTTGCATATTTTGATTAACAATCTGCCCTTTATCGATCAGCACAACGGGTTCTGAATTGAATAGCTTGCGCATGGAAACGCTTTTAATATAACCTATTCCCATTAGAATCGTGAGGGAGGCTAGCGTTACCAGCATGGTTGTACCTGCAAAGAGGCCATTGGGAGCAAGTACTGTGTTTGCAGTAACTGAACCAATCGTAACACCAATCACAAAGTCAAAAAATGTCATCTGCGATATCACTTTTCTGCCCATTAGTCTGGATATAAATAAAGCTAAAAAATAAGCGAAAATGGATAATAATATAGTCCGTACCACCAGGTTTTCCATAGCTTTCATCCTTTCAAAATTTTTTATAAATCATTTCATTCATTAGGTTGTTGCTTTTCTCTTGCTATTTTGATTATCATGGCGATCAGAATTATTATTATCCGTCCATTGATAAGTAATCCCCAAAAAGAAAAAAATCGAGAATTTTAACGTCTGCAAGTTGTAAATAAAAATATGTTACTATTTTATTAAAAAAACAGATTGACTTATTTAACAAATAGAGTATATTTAATATATGGTTATGATAATCATTCTCAGTTCTGGAGGCTTTTGCATGATGACAAAAATACTTAGTATGGATCAGATCCCCATCCATTCAAATGGACGTATCATAAACATAAATATGGACAACACTCTTCGCAAAAAGCTTACGGATATGGGCTTGGTTCGAGGTACAGAATTTAAAGTTGATGGTCAGGCCCCTCTGGGTGATCCTATAAAAATTAACCTCAGAGGATATAACCTTACAATCCGAAGAAGTGATGCTAAAAATATTATGGTAGAGAAATTATAATCAGGGAAGAACCCTGATTATAACTTTTTGAGGATAATAGATAATGGCTATCAGTATTTTGACTCTCATTTGCAATATAAGATGACTGTACATGTATGTAAGCCATAAAGTGTTATTGGGGAGAATCAACAACCAGGATTTTCAAAAATGTAGTAGTCATTGAAGTAGTGCTTATAGAATTTCCTAAGAAAGGGCTGGAGAAGGATGAGCAAAGAATTTACAGTTGCCCTTGTCGGTAATCCCAATTGTGGTAAGACAAGTCTATTCAATGTCTTAACAGGATCCAGGCAGCACGTCGGTAATTGGCCGGGAGTTACGGTCGAAAGAAAAGAAGGCTTTATTAAACTTGAAGATAACAACATCAAGGTTATTGACCTGCCTGGTACGTATAGTTTTTCTGCATCATCTGAGGATGAAATCATTGCCGTAAATTACATCCTACAGGATAAACCGGATGTAGTTGTTAATGTTATCGATTCAGGAAATATCGAACGTAATCTGTATCTTACCTTACAGCTGCTGGAGATGAATACCAGAGTTGTGATTACATTAAATATGACAGATGAAGCCGAGAAGAAACAAATCTATATTGATAAAAAGAAGCTCTCAGAAATTCTCTCCGTACCCGTTGTGTCCACAGTGGCTACCAAAAAGAGTGGGGTACAGGATATTCTGACTACTGCTCTTCAGAACCAAGAAGCTAGGGTTCCGCTTAAACTGGATTACGGGGATACTGTCAATGTTATTCTTGATCAGATCGTACAGGCTTTAGTCGAGGCCAAAGCGTGTGAGGAAGAATCTTCTCGTCTCCTAGCTGTTAAACTACTGGAAGATGATCAATATGCTAAGGATCTTGTTCAATTGGATCATCACGCTGCTCTAAAAGATTTAGTCTTTTCAGCCAGAGAAAAAATCCGAGACGAGTTTGGCTTTGATGCTGAGATATTTCTGGCGGATAAACGATATCTTTTTATTAGGAAACTAATGGAACAATGCGTTCGGAAAGAGTCTGCATCATCAGAGGATTTTACCGAAAAAATTGATGCTATTGTCACCAACAAATGGTTGGGGATACCTTTGTTTTTCTTCATCATGTTTCTGCTCTATCAGCTTACCATGGGGTTTGGCAATGATTTTCTCGGAAGTTATGTGGAAGCAGCTTTTGCTGTCTTAGGGGAATATGTTTCTGGTCTGATGGCTAATTCTCCTGAACTATTAAGATCTTTTGTGATTGACGCCATTATCGGAGGTGTAGGTTCAGTTCTTGTCTTTGTTCCCTTGATGCTTACCATGTATTTTCTTATTTCTTTCCTGGAAGACAGCGGGTATATGGCCAGAGCTGCCTATGTTATGGATCGTTTGATGAATGCTGTGGGTCTCCATGGAAAAACCGCTGTAGCCATGATTGTAGGCAGTGGATGTAATGTGGCAGGGATCATGTCAACAAGAACCCTGGATACGAAAAAAGATAGGATGATCGGCATCCTGATCAGTCCTTTTGTATCATGCAGTGCCAGACTTCCTGTTTATGCTCTTTTTGCAGGTGCTTTCTTTGGGGATAAGAAGATTGGTGTTTTTCCAGCATCTGGGATCGTATTCTTTTCCTTATATCTCCTGGGAATATTAGTTGCCATTTTAGCAGGGAAAGTCTTAAGTAAAACCGTTTTTAAACAGGAAAAATCTTATTTTATTATGGAATTGCCGCCTTATCGGATCCCGACTTTAAAAGGTCTTTTCATCCATATGTGGGAAAAAACAGAGTCCTTTGTTAAAAAGGCAGGAACGATCGTTTTTGGTATCGTCGTTATGATCTGGCTTTTATCTGTTTTCCCCATAGGGGTGGAGCCTGGCAGTGCTTTCAGTATTCTCGGAAGACTCGGATCATTGATTGCTCCTGTCTTCTTACCGGCTGGATTTGGAACCTGGGAATCAGCTGTGGCACTAATTGTCGGGGTCGGAGCGAAGGAAGCTATCGTAGCAACTTTTGGTATGGTTTATGGAACGGGTGAAGAGATGCTTACGACCGTTCTCAGTCAATACTTCACACCGCTTTCTGCATATGCCTTTATGGTCATGACTCTGCTTTATTCGCCCTGTGCAGCCACATTTGGAATTATCAAGAAGGAGACCAATTCTTTAAAATGGGCATTATTTTCAGTTGGCTATTCTTTGATGATTGGTTGGGGTGCAGCAGTTTTAATCTTCCAGGTCGGTAGATTATTTGGTTTGCAATAAAAGATTATCGGTATAAAGGAGTAGTCAGTATGTTAATTGATATATTAAGAGAAATCGGCAGTGCCAATACTCATTCCTACTCATCCCTGGCTAAAGCACTGAATCTTGACTTAGAAATGGTTAAACAGATGTTTTATAATTTACAGAATTTGGGGTATATTATTTCCGATGACCCTGCATGTGGTGATGATCGCTGTGATGAATGCGGGGTATGCTGTACCAAAAAAAGAGACAAGGGAAATAAAGAAGCAAATCAAGCTAAGAATGCAACTCGATGGAGACTCACCGAAAAAGGCAAGAAAGCAATTATAGGTGATAATTCATAATCCTTTTAAGAATAAAATCCTAACTGAACGATTATCACAACATTAACGTCAAATATTGGACGCAACTGGAATAATACACAAAAACGGGGTAACCCTATAAATGTATAAATACTTACATAACCAGGGTGAATCATGTTTAATCTAAAAATTCCTCACGACGTGTATTATATGGTTTTTGCTATTATAATGGCTGTCTTCATGTTGACCCTCATTCCCAGGAAAGAGATCAAAAACCTCTTTGGATTGTGTATTTTTTGGGGGTATTTCGTCAGCTTTGTATTCATTCAGCTTTTTGCACCATCGTTATTTGATCTCTTTGTCTGGGAGCAAACAGCGTTTACATTTTTGGGATCTCCCCTTCTAATTAATATTTCCTGGGTTCCTGCTATGATGATCTTTCTCTACTTTAAACCAGAAACTAAACACCTTTATTGGTTATACATCCTCTCGCTTTCATTTATAAGTGGAGGAATCGACTCCGTCTTTGAGCAGTTAGGAATACTTCATTACATTTACTGGAGTCCCATAGCCAGATCCGTTGTTGCTCTGGTCTGGTTCCTCGCAGCAACCTGCCACTATAATTATGTCTATCATGGTGAATGGAAAGTTTTTGCGCCAGAAAGAAAGTTATAATTATACCAGTTATTCTAGACATAAAAAAGATACATATTTATGTTGAAAAATTGAGTTTTGCGACCAAGAAGGCAGTTTAGCTTTTTTGGTTTTTTCTTTGCTTGTTTTTAGATAGAATGGAATCATCAATTGAACACTCCACCTTGTTACGGCACGGCAAATTCTTTCAATTTAATTGCAACCAAATTACTTTATTGGATGTCTAAATGGTAGAGGAAGGGGGGGAACCGTTGGAAGATCGAAATTGGCAGATAATTGATGACTGGATGAGGCAGTATGGTGACAGAATAATACGCGTTGTCTACCTGATCATCGATGATTACCATCTGGCTGAAGAGATTACCCAAGAGGTCTTTGTCAGAGCCTATAACAGCCTGGATTCCTTCCGCAGCGAATCTTCAGCCTATACCTGGCTTTATCGGATCGCCCTTAACCTCACTAGGAATTATCTAAATAGGAAGTTTAAAATTCGCTTTCTCCCTCTCGCTGATGAAGAAAGAGCAGATCTAATATCGGAACCCCTGGAGGAAAAGGCTATCCGCTTAAGTATAAGTCAGAGCATCAGAAAGTGTATCCGAAAGTTGCCTGAGATCTATCGGGAAGTTATCATTCTACATTACTTTGAAGAAATGAAGGTGACGGAGATCGCTCAGGTCCTTCAACAGTCGGAAGGTACCGTAAAAAGTAGGCTTTCCCGAGGAAGAGAGTCACTGGAAAATATGATGAGAAAGGAGGGTCTGGAATATGGAGGACAAAGATTTCTTTAAAGACTTGATTAAGAACTGTCTGGAAGAAGAAATAAGAAATATACATTTTACAGATGATGCTAAAGACAGAGTAAAGTCCAGAATCAATGAGAAAAGGATGAGTTCAAGGCTGACTACCTTAAATTCCCCTGCAGCACATCGTTGGATTAAGCCAGTGTATATTCCGCTTAAAGCGGTATCCTTATGTCTGGTGGTTTTTGTTTTGCTAACCACTCTCTACTCCAGAGCCTTCTTTTATGTATCGCCACAAGAGCTTGCTAGGTTTGAAAATAGACAGAAGATTATCGTACATGATGGTGGAGTACCTTTTGGTGCTGTGCAACATCTTATCGCTTCTTCTGTGGTCAACGAAAAAAGGGGTTGGTAAATGTGAGAGAAATCGTAGTTAAACAAAGGTCATTGGCGATCCTGGCGCTAGTGATTATTACAGCAGTGGTAATCGTATATCTGAAAACACCAGAACTTCTGGCATCTCAAATTAACAAATATGAAGAGATAGATAGCCCCAAAGCTGTTATCCTTAAAGAAAGACTGATGAAATTTTTTCCTGGTTCAGAAGAAGCACGATGGGAGGTTTTGGCACTTGTTGACCAGCAGCTCCAAAGGGAAGGGAGAATAACGATCGGCCCTGATTTTATTGGCGGAGGAGTAGGTCCGGATATCATCTTCAGCGTGGAAGAGGTTATTGGTTTTCTCAAGAAAGTGGCTGCTGCACAGGATATGGAAGCGTGGAAGTATACCTGTTACGAAAGAATAGCTCAGCTACTGGAACTACAGGGGGAATATGAAGGTGCCGAAGCCAACTACCTGATTGCAGCGGAAGGGTTTGAAAAAGACAAGAAAGACCATCGGGCTGCAGAGGTAAATAGGAGTTTAATCAATATGTACCTGGAGGCGGGAAAGTTTAATAAGGCTTTACTTCTTGTCCAGGAAAGTCTTCAAAAATATAGTAACCAGATGAAAGGCGATTTCCTGGTGAAGCAGGGAGATGTCTACTTTGGCCTTGGCGAATACGATCAAGCTGAACGTATTTACAAGGAGGCGCTTGAGCAGGCGAAGAAGGATTGGGAGGATTTCAAGACGCATTTTAAGGCCAATCGGAGTGATAAAGCAGAAAATATCAATGCCACCCTCGAAGATCAACCTGTCTACCATCATAGTAAAACCAAGCTGGATTTAATTGCATCGCTCAAAGACGAAGATAAAGGTAAAAGTAGTTCGGTAAAGGGACAAATCCTGACGGGAGATACTTCTATATCCAATGTTTTGGTGTATTTGGTAAATGAGAAGACTTATGAGGGCAGGATGGGAAATTTTGCAGATATTTCAAGCAATCCTCCGGTTCTTACGGATGCTCAGGGTAAATTCGAGTTTCGGCCTGTTATTCCTGGCAAATACTTTATCGTCTTGGGCTTTAAACCCGAAGACCTCGAGGGGATCGGACGTTTCAAAGGGCTTGAGACCTTCAAGGTGGAGGCTGGAAAGCCAACAGAACTCTGCTATGTACTCCGGCCAAGAGTCAAAGTCATCGAACCTGCTGGAAAACAAACCTTTAATCAAGGACAGGAGATGAAGATATCCTGGGAAGAAGTACCCCAAGCTTCTACCTATAATCTTCATATTACTCTCAAGTTTGACAGCGGGTGCTATGTTTCAAGAGTATACCGCAAGAATCTAAAGGGTAATTCATATATCTTTAATCCCCGTGGGTTAGAACTAAGAGAGATGAATTTTGTCGCCAGAGGCGATGGGTTTGTCCTGGCTCCTTCGGCAGTCCTTGGAAGCTTCTATCCGGGTGCAGAAATTTTCTTTGTGATAGAAGCCCTGGATAAGGACGGAAGGTCGATTTCTGACAGTGAGGGTTACGTTCTACAATTGAATGGTAACTACCCTTCGATTATGGTCGAAGAGGCAGAACCACTATCCGCTGGTGATCAGTATGTCATAGAGAAGAACTATGATGAGGCGGTCCGTGCTTATCAGGATGCTCTCCAAAATAATCCCGATGATCCTTATACCCTGCTTTCGTTAGCCAGACTCTATAGTTCAGGATGGACTGAAGGAACAGAAGACCGAGATAAGGCTGTCTATTACTATCGGAAGGTTTTAAAGGTCACCAACGAGACATTCATCATGGAAGAAGTGGCATCCGCAGCAGTAGCTGCCGGTGACTATAAGTTAGGGATCTCGCTTTTTAAGCAAATAGAAGAGCAACTGGAAGTCGATAGTTTCTGGTCTCACTTAATAGGTGAACTTTATTTTAAAACTGGTAAACCCGATAAGGCCCTTGCCTATTATCTTAAGTATCTGGACAGTCAGAAAGAGTTCAGGGATTTGGGTCCCGTCGCAGCCATGCTTTATCAAAATGATGTGAATGGTGCCATTAAACTGCTCAAGACCAAGGATTATTCACAGAAAGTCCGGTATAATGCTGACGGTCAGACTGCGGAAGCTGCCGATATTAGTACGATCGTAACTAACTTAGAAAAATACCAGGATGGAACGCCAAGTGTCTTAAGCCAGGAAGATTTTAAGAAGTACCTGATAGAGATCATAAAGATTGATGGCCCTGATCGATTTGAAAAAGTGAAAACGATGCAGGCAAAGATTCTAATATTCGGCGAGAATGATGTTCTTATTCAGGTCTTAAATGAGCTTGCTATTGACCGGCGTTAGTTTCATACGGGTTAAGTAAACAAATCCACATTTAGCTTACTGGGGGCGATGCAATGCCTGATATACTTACGCACTTAATGTTAGGAGAAGATGTTCATGAATATTTGCATGAACGGGGAAAGGAAGGCCAAGACTTGGCTCAAAAAGCAGCCTCGGTGATTGCTAAGCGTTTTGACCTTTTTATCTTTGGCACACAAGGACCGGATGTTTTCTTCTACCATAATTTTTGGCCTTGGCTCAGAAAGAAAAGCTTAAGCAAATTTGGAAGTAGACTTCATTTGGAGAAGACAGGTGATTTCTTTATTCAAAGTTTAAAATACCTTAAGGAAATTAAAGGATCGTTAAACGATAAGCCTTTAGAAAGTCATCATTACTCGTCAGATGACTGCGAAGCTATTTTTGCTTACCTCTGCGGATGTCTTTGCCACTTTATCCTGGATAAGAATGTTCATCCCTATGTATACCGTCTGGCTGGCTTTGATTTTGAACAAGGGAAAGAGAAGGGTTATCATTCCTTTCGGCATCAAAAGCTGGAGGCGATCATTGATTGTATCCTTCTCCAAAGAAAAAGGAACAAAGACGCCAGTCTGGAACCGATTCATGAACTGCTTAAACTAAAAGAAGATTTTCCTATTAATTTAGGCCTGTTCTACAGCCAGGTAATCCAAAACGTCTATGGGATAGATCTTAATGAAAGTGCATTAAAGCAAGCTTTTCGGGATATGACCACAGGGGTAAGACTGATCTATGATCCACATCATGTCAAGAAAAGACTGTTTACCATCTTAGGGAAAATAGTAGGTAAGGAGATCCGGCTGCCACGACCTTTATATCCGGTACCTCTCGCCATTGATCAGGGAACCGATTATTTAAATGATAAACGTTTGGCTTGGTGTCATCCCTTGGACGAAAAAGAAGAATATGTGAGTTCTTTCCTCGATATCTTTGAACAGAGTGTTCTGGAAGCTGTTGAGAGCATCATGAATGCTGCAGACTATGTTTTTAAAAGTTTCGAAACACTCGATTCTATGTTTAAAAATATCTCCTACCTCACCAATAAAGAATGGGGAACAGAGACTGCTTGGAGAAATGCCAAAGGAGAAGGGATATTAACTAATTTAAGGATACTGTGAATTGACATTAAACGATAATTACAACTACTAAATATTAGCTTTTTAGCCACTCCGTGGTATAATATTATTCGCTTGGGGTTTTTCGAGAAGTTGGCTCGATTATTTAGATATTGTTGATTCTTGAGCCAAAAGTTCTAAAGTTAAAATCGATTTCTCAAGAATACTTGAAAAATGGGAGGGTTGGTAATGACGAATAACCAAGTTGAGACGAGAGAGTTTCAAACAGAGATCAGGCAATTGCTGGATATTGTTATTAATTCTCTCTACACAGACCGTGATATCTTTCTGAGAGAGTTAATTTCCAATGCAGCTGATGCTACGGAGAAGTTACGGTATTTAAAGCTTTCCGGAAATGAAGTCAATGACCCTGAGCTGCCACTTCAAATCTCGATCGATATGGATGAAGCTGGAAATACCCTGACCATAGCTGATAATGGAATTGGCATGACAAGGGAAGAACTGATCGAAAATCTGGGTACCATCGCTCATTCCGGTTCGAAAGCGTTCATCAAGCATTTAGCCGAAGCTCAAAAAGAATCCGGATCAAGTGGTGTACAAGCTGATTTAAGTCTAATCGGGCAGTTTGGTGTTGGTTTTTATTCTGCTTTCATGGTCGCCGACAAGGTCACTCTTTATACCCGTTCCTATTCTCCAGGTTCTGAAAGCTTGATCTGGACGTCGGATGGCAGCGGGAATTATTCCATTGAGAAGGGTGAGCATGGTGAACGAGGAACACGGATTGTTCTAAGTTTAAAAGAGGATGCCAAGAATTATAGTCAAGCTGATAATATTAAACGTATTATTAAACAGTATTCCAGCTTTGTGCCCTATCCAGTTCTTGTGAATGGGGAAAAAGCCAATACAGTTGAGGCTATCTGGACAAAGAACACCTCTCAAATAACCGATGAAGAATACACTGACTTTTATAAATATATTGCCAATGCTTATGATGAACCGACTTATCGGCTGCACTTTTCTTCCGATGCGCCATTATCCATCAAAGCACTTCTCTTTGTCCCTAATGAGAATTACGAACGTTTTGGTTTCAGCCGGATGGAGAGAGGGGTTAATCTCTTCTGCAAAAAGGTTCTCATTCAAGAGAAATCGGAAGCGATCGTTCCGGAATGGCTGAGATTTGTACGCGGAGTGATCGATAGCGAAGAATTGCCCTTGAATATCTCCAGAGAGACGCTTCAGGACAATGCCTTAGTATCTAAGCTCAATAAAGTGGTGACGGGCCGTTTCCTCAAATTTTTAGACGAACAGGCCAAGGATGATCCTGCTAAATACAAAGCGTTCTGGGAAAAGTTTGGGAACTTTATCAAAGAAGGTGCTGCCACGGATTTCGTGCACAAGGATGCACTGGTAAAACTTCTTCGCTTCGAGTCTAATAAGACGACTGAGGGAGAGCTTATCTCCCTGGAAACCTATGTGGAACGTATGCAGGAGGATCAAAAAGCGATCTATTATATCAGCGGTTCTAACCGGGAGGTTATCGAATCCGGACCTTACCTGGAAATCTTCAAGGATAAAGGCATAGAAGTTCTTTATACGTATGAAACCATCGACGACTATGTTCTGGATAATCTGCATGAATTCCAGGGTAAAAAAATCGTTTCCGCAGACCAGGACAGCGAAGATCTGCCTGCACCCAGTGAACAAAAAAATCAAGCGGCAGAAATTCCTGAAGATGAAGCTCAGGCCTTAATGACATGGTTTAAAGAAACGCTTGAAACCAAGGTAACGGAGGTACGCCTGTCCAAACGGTTAGTTGACAGCCCTGCAGTTCTCCTAAGCTCATTCGGAACGCATAGTATGCACCGCATGATGCAGCTCATGAATAAAGACTTAGGAAACACACCGGCAGGTATCCTGGAGCTCAATAGCCGTTCACCCATCATCAAAGGGATAAACGAATTACGCAAAGCTGATGATCCCTTTGCGGTAGCAGCAGCTCAACAGGTACTGGAAACAGCCCAGATTGCAGCAGGTCTTATTATCGACCCCCGTAATATGGTTAATCGCCTGTATGGGATACTTGAGAGGGCTGTGACACCAAAATAAAATTCATTTAGAGTTTCCGTAGATGCCACGAGGAAGTGTACACCAATATTGATGTAATCCTTGTGGCATTTTTGTAGACTGAAAACTATTTTTAATATTTTTCTTTGATTATATTATTGATGGCGCGATATTAGATTGGGGTGAGGACTATTTCTATTTTACTCTACGGGTTATTGGCCGGGCTGGTTACGGGTGTTGGTGCTATTATTTCCATTCTGCTGGGGAAAATTACGAAGAAGGTGTTATCTATATCTTTGGGTTTTGCTTCAGGAATCATGATCGGAATATCCACCCTGGGGCTGATCCCTTCCAGTTTGGAAATGGGTAATACGTATATTTGTATTGCGGGGTTTATTGTTGGAGCATTATTTCTTTTCTTAATCGATATCTCAATTCCCCATGTACATAAGGCGGAGACAGATAGCAACAAGTATGTTAAGATGGGATATTTTATCGCCTTAGGAATTACCTTGCACAATCTTCCTGAAGGGATCGCCATTGGAGCTACCCATGAGGTATCTCACCAGATGGGGATATATACTGCAATTACCATCGGTTTACATAATATTGCTGAAGGTCTATGTGTTGCTATGCCCTTATGTTTAGGTAATGTACGGAAATCAAGAACTATTCTCATTACGACCATGACAGGTCTATCCACACTCATAGGGACACTTTTAGGTATAATATTTGGACTCATATCTCCGTTAGTCATCGCCTTTTTCCTGGCGTTTGCGGCAGGGGCCATGATCTACATCAGCAGCGATGAACTGATTCCTAACAGTCATAGTTCCCACAGTGAATTCGCCAATGTAGGTATCATCTTTGGCTTTATTATTGCTTTGTTTTTATCTTAGAAAAACTCTCGATGTGTTATAGTTGCTGTTATGACATTATATAAAATGCATACTGCAGATTGGTTTGGGACTCAAAACAATGGCGCATGAATCAGAAGCTGAATAATAATGAATGCCACGATCTATACCGTCGTGGCATTCATTATGTATTTTTAGGTTTGTTGTTATTTCGTTTATAAATATCCATATTATTTTGGAAAAAAAAGAAAATCTAAGTAACAGGTACATCTCCTCTTGGAATCGGAGCAGAGTATCGGTTATAATTCTGGGTGATGAACTTTGGTGAGGGAAGAGATGTCACATCAAAGAACAAAGATCATTCAATTTGAGTTGGCTTTAGGGAAATACAACGTAATCGTGGTGCCTTGGCCTAACTCACTCTCGACGTCGATCTCTCCTCCCCGCAGCCTGACAAGTTCAGATACGATAGCTAACCCAAGACCGGAACCCTGGCCTTTGGTCCGGGCCCGGGAACGATCTCCCCGGAAGAAGCGTTCGAAAATATGGGGTAAGTCTTCTGGTGTTATTCCTTTGCCATTATCCTTAACCAGAAGACGGATATGCGCAGGATCATCCTCAACCCTTATCTCGATAGTACCATGAGGCTCAGTATGCTGAATAGAATTGTTCAGCAAATTGTAGAGAATCTGCTTCAACTCGTCCGTTTTAAGCGGGAAAATCTGATTATCCGGCAAAGAGATATGAGATATCTCCATAGCCCTGGTAAAAGTGCAACCGTTTAGCAGGAATACTCTTTCTTCCATGAGAGGCAAGATCAGCGGCATGAGCTCAGGTAGAGTATCGCATAGGGTTGACGTGTTGTTCTGAGTCTCTTCTGTGTTTTCTGCTTCCTGGGAGATTCGATTGAGGGTGAGAAGTCCTTCCGTCAACCTGATAAGACGTTCCGTTTCGATGAGCATTGTTTTATGTGCCGAATCCAGAGTATCCCTATCTGTACACCCACTTCGCTGTAAGATTTCCAGAAAGCCTCTGATGGAAGTTAGAGGGGTCCGAAGCTCGTGCGATGCGTCGGCTATGAATCGCGCCATTCGATCTTTGGCTTTTCTTTCCGTGTTCAGTGCATTTTCCATTTGGCCCAACATATGGTTCAGAGCCCCTCGAAGCTGCTCAATATCCGAGGATGTTTTCATATACGGTATTCTTAAGTTATAACGGCCACCTGCAATTTTTCGGGCAGTGGACGAAATATTAAGGAGAGGTTCAAGCGGTTTTTGAAGGGCGAAGGCAGTGAGAAGCGTACTTAATAGTAAAATAACGAGGGCATTCAAGATGTAGCCTCTTAGATTTCGATCCAGTAAGAGGTCGGCCTGTGTTAAGGGTTCGCCGATCATAGCATAGCCTAAAATCGGTAGATCAATATCTTGATTGTCACCTGTGTTGAATTCAGATTGAATGATGAAAGCCAGATCTTCAAGCTGCTGACCGTAAATGGATGATATTGTGGTCAAAAGTACCGGCTTGACCATAAGCATGTACTTTTCTTGGTTGGTTTCTCCTACGACGAAAGGTTGAGAAAGGACCGCTTTCTCATAAAGGTTAAATTTCAGATCTTGTTCCATAAAGTCTGGCATGGTCGTGTACATCTTACCATAACTATGCACCATGAACCTGAGCTTGGCATCAGGGCCATAGAAGGCAACGAAATTGCCAGGGCGAAGTTCTGCGAATCTTCCCGGCGGTAAGTTATCCCCCATAAGCCAATTGATCATAATGCTTCGGATGGAGTGATAGTCGGAAAGCAGATTCTGTTCAACGCTTTGGTAGAGGGAATTTTTTAAAGAATGGTACTGAATTGAACCAATCAAGGTAAAGAAAATAATGTGGCAGACCCAGAACCGCAATAAGAGCTGACCTACCAGGGAGTTTCTCCAGTTATGAAAGCCTGACATCAATTTGGTGAGCATAATAGGGTTTCTCCAGTTTCATTAATATATTAGTTTTACTGATGTGGACTATTCAGCTTGTAAACGGTAGCCTAACCCTCTGACCGTCTTAATCAGGACATGTGCGGAGTCTCCCAGCTTCTCTCTGAGATAACGGATGTAAACTTCGACGATATTATCCTCACCTTCGAAGTCATATCCCCAGACGTGGATTAATATTTTATCCTTGCTTAAGGTCTGATTGGCATTCCAAAGGAGATAAGATAAAAGTTTGTATTCAGTAGGCGAAAGATGAAGGACGTTTTCATCAAGTGCGATCGTCTTCTTCAAATCATCAACCGTAAATCTTCCGATTGTTCTTATACCTGAAAGGTCAGGAAAACGGTTCCTTAATTGTACTTCAATCCGGGCTAAGAGTTCATCAAAATAAAAAGGTTTGACCAGATAATCATTAGCGCCCAGTCTTAACCCTTTCACAATGTCTTGAGAAGTATCTTTAGCTGTAAGCATGATCATGGAAGCCCCGGAGATTTCAGGGATGGCTTGACATAGTTCATAACCATCCATGACAGGCATCATAATGTCCAGGATGATGATATGAGGCTCAAAAATGGGGATAAGCTGCAGTGCGATTTCACCATCCTCCGCTGTCTGCACCTCGTATCCCTCCTGCTTAAGCCCCAGACTCAGCATCTGACGAATAGAAGGATCGTCATCGACAACCAGTATTTTGAACTTAATTCCTGACATTTAGGTTATCCTCCATAAGGTATTACTCAAAAAAGTAATAAAAAGTAACAAAAGAATATATCGTTTTTACACGTTCTTGTCTATGATGTTTTGATATGTGTATCTTAATATTAATAAACCAAGCTGAAAAGAAACTTAAAAGAGTTTATGATATAATTTAACAGATAAAGGTTTATGGTGTTATTATTACATATTTTAAGAAAGGATGATACGAATGGCAATTGTAGCAGTTAACATGGTACCTCTCGGGGTGGGGTCAAGCGTCAGTAAATATGTTGCAGCAGCAGAGAAAGTTATTGTCGATCGTCCCGGGGTTAAACGTCAAGTTGGACCAATGTTCACCACTCTGGAAGGAGACCTGGATGAGGTCATGCAGGCTATCAGGGAAATGCAGGAAGCTGTTTTTGCTACGGGTGTGGATCGAGTCATAACCACCATTAAAATTGATGACAGACGCGACAAGAATGCCACGATGGATGCTAAGCTCGCTTCTTTGAATGCCAAGTTAGAAACTAAAGAATAATCACAATAAGTAAAGTGGTTTTGTGGATTTACCTAATGTGTAAAATTGAAAAGTACTAAATAAAAGACTTAATTAAGCGAATAAAAAACGGGAAGTGGCTGGTTACATTTTAGAAATGCAGCTGCTTCCGTTTTACTTTTGGTGTAGTTATTATTTTATGTTGTAATTAAAGTAGCCGCATCCCGTTGATCACCAATTCGAACTTAAGCCTGAGGAATTCAGCGGCTCGCCGACATAAGATCATTCGCGTCAGGAAGATCTCAAAATAATCCATGACAGAACAGATGGTATTGTCGATCTCCAGCTTAAGCGAAGCCGTCCGTTCTTTTTCATTGATGGTTATCCCTGACTCGGTAACAGCATAGTTAACTCGATCATGGATATCGAAGGTCGCGAATTCCGGATTACGAACCCGGCTCCGTCGGACATCACTTTTATCGGCAAGGATGAGGGCGGCTGCAATAGAGTTAACCGGCATGGATGTTGCTTCATCGTGGTTGCCGATGGCAGAAATCACTGATGCAATTTCATTGGGATCCATATTCAATTCGTTCAGAATGTGAAAAGCCATCAAGGCACCGCTATGGGCGTGATCGATCCGGTTGACAACATTGCCAATATCATGCATGAAGGCAGCGATCCGGACCAGTTCGATATCACGTTCAGGGTAATCCAGTAACCTAAGGATATCTGCTGCAGTATCAGCGGTCTTCGCAGCATGCTGAAAGGAATGCTCCGTATAGCCCATTACACCCAGAACATCGTTACCCCTCTGTATATAGACCTTGACTTTAGGGTTATTCTTAATATCTTCAAATGTTATCATTTTCTCATCTCCTTTTTCTGAGATCACTGCGTATTATATGGTGATCTCCTTATATTATGTCATCATCTTAAGGTTATATAACCCGTTTCACTCAAAAGTAGTCTTCTGTCTCTTATTGCGAATTTTGGGTCCCTTGGGGCCGCATAGACTTATGATTGGGACATAGTTAATTTATGTGAGAATTAATGCTAAAATAATATGTTAATACGTTTAATTTTTACAACGAAAAGTGGTGGTAGAATGCCTACAAATAAACTGAAAGAAAAGCTTAAGCATAAGATCCTCATTTTGGACGGAGCGATGGGAACCATGCTCCAGCAAAAGAACCTCACGGCTAAGGATTTTGGGGGTCCGGACTTGGAAGGGTGTAACGAGATCCTGAATATTACCTGCCCGGAAGTCGTAAGAGCTATTCACGAATCTTACCTGGAAGCAGGGGCTGATATCATTGAAACCAACTCTTTTGGAGCTACCAGGGTAGTACTAAGGGAGTATGATCTTAATGATCGAGATATCGAGTTAAATATAGCTGCTGCTAAGCTTGCCCTTCAAGCTGCTGAACAATGGTCTACGGCGCAAAAGCCCCGCTTTGTGGCAGGGTCCATGGGACCGACTACGAAAATGTTGTCTTTGACGGGGGGCATCTCGTTTGAAGAATTAGCAGAAGCTTATTATCGACAGGCTTTGGGCTTATTGGAAGGAGGGGTGGATTTACTCCTCTTGGAAACTTGTCAGGATACGCTTAATGTCAAGGCAGCAGGAATTGGCATTAACAAAGCTATGCAAGAATTACATGAAGAAGTACCCATCATGATATCATGTACGATTGAATCGGCTGGTACGATGCTTGGCGGCCAAAATATCGAAGCTTTTTATACATCAATAAGACATTTAAATCCCCTGGCTATAGGCCTGAACTGTGGTACCGGAGCAGAGATGATGAATGACCATATTCGGACTCTTGATAGCATTGCCAGCTGTGCCATCAGCTGCTATCCCAATGCAGGACTGCCTGATGAAGAGGGAGTTTATCGGGAGTCGCCGGAGGAATTCGCTAAAAAGATCAGAAGATTTGCTGAGAATGGCTGGCTCAATATTGCTGGCGGCTGCTGTGGTACAACTGATGCTCATATTAAGGCCTTGGCAGCTGCATTAGAAGATGTCATCCCACGAAAGAACGTGGCTAAGGATAAAAGCAGTGTCTCTGGCATAGAAGTGGTTTGGCCGGGAGAAGATAACCGACCCCTTTTAGTCGGTGAGCGCTCCAATGTGATTGGTTCCCGTAAGTTCAGAGACTTGATCACGAATGGACGGTTGGAAGAAGCATCAGAAATAGCCCGAGGGCAGGTTAAAAAAGGTGCTCAGATCGTCGATATTTGTGTGGCCAATCCTGATCGGGACGAACTGCAGGATATGATGAATTTCCTGCCCTATGTTGTGAACAAGGTCAAAGCTCCACTGATGCTGGATTCGACCGATCCGGATGTCCTGGAAGCAGGTCTTAAGCTTACCCAAGGGAAAGCGATCATCAACTCGATTAACCTGGAAAATGGGCTGGAACGTTTTGAAAATGTTGTTCCTCTTATTCAAAAATATGGCGCTGCCGTGGTGGTCGGGACTATCGATGAAGAGGGGATGGCCTTGACCAGAGAGCGTAAGCTTGCTGTCGCTGAACGCTCTTGCGATATCCTTGTGAATCGGTTTGGTTTACTTCCGAGTGATATTATCTTCGATCCCCTTACTTTCCCGGTTGGAACAGGAGATGCCAAATATTTAGGGTCTGCCGTGGAAACGATTGAAGGACTTAGACTGATCAAAAGCAAGATATCTCAGTGTAAGACTATCCTGGGCATTAGTAATATATCTTTTGGTCTGCCTGCTGCCGGCAGGGAAGTACTGAATGCTGTTTTTGTCTATTTAAATACACTCGCAGGGCTGGACTATGCGATCGTCAACGCTGAAAAACTTGAAAGGTATGCTTCGATTCCACCTGAAGAAAAAAAGTTAGCCGAAGACTTACTGCTCAGGACCAGCGATCAAACCCTTAAAGCCTTTACCGAGTTTTATCGGGAGAAGAAGGTTGCGGAGAAACATCAATCACCAACCTTAAGTTTGGAAGAACGTTTAGCTCAATATATTGTTGAAGGAGCTAAAGATGGGCTGGAAACCGATCTGAGTGAAGCTTTGAAAACATATAAACCCATGCAGATTATCAACGGCCCTCTGCTCAAAGGGATGGAGGAAGTTGGTAAGCTCTTTAATCAAAACCAGCTTATCGTAGCGGAGGTCTTACAAAGTGCTGAGGTGATGAAGGCAGCAGTAAGCATCCTTGAACCTTATATGGAGAAAGTGGAGGAAGCGGTCAAAGG
Source organism: uncultured Gracilibacteraceae bacterium (assembly GCA_964477085.1). Classification (GTDB taxonomy): domain Bacteria; phylum Bacillota; class Desulfitobacteriia; order Desulfitobacteriales; family Syntrophobotulaceae; genus Dichloromethanomonas. Next base: position 58,390 of record CAYZDF010000004.1, read on the forward strand.
AAAAGTGCTTCTGGCGACAGTCAAAGGAGATGTCCATGATATTGGAAAAAATCTTGTGGAAATAATACTGGCCAATAATGGTTACCAGGTTGTCAATCTGGGCGTAAAAGTCAGTTCGGAACAGCTCATAGAGGCCAGTCGCAAAGAAAAACCTGATGTTATCGGCTTGTCAGGTCTTCTGGTCAAATCAGTGCAGCAGATGCTTTTAAGTGCTCAGGATTTGCGTGATGCCGGTATTGATATCCCGCTCATACTGGGAGGAGCAGCTTTAAGTCGTAAATTTACGGAAGAACGCATCGCTCCTGTATATCAAGGTGAGGTGCTTTATGCTAAAGATGCCATGAATAGCCTTGGCCTTTTACACAACCTTTTAGATAAGAAAAAGGAACATCAGCCAAAGGGCTCTTCTAATATTAATGTTAAAGATCCGGACCGTACGGATAAGGATTATCTAGAGGTGCCTAAGAACATTCAATCTCAAAACTGTGAGCCTGAGTATAAGCAATTGCCTAAAATGCAGGAATCACAAAATACACCACCCCTAACGCAAAGCGGAATCTTCTCCAAAACAGCAGAGTCCTGGGGTTTCACTATCTATAAACCTACCCGCTTAGAAAGACAAGTGCTTCTAAACTATCCGCTTGAAGATATCATTCCATATTTTAATATCAACCAATTCCTGCAACGTCATTTGGGGGTGCATAAACAGATTGAAAGCTATAATGACAAAAAAGAGGAATTTGCCCAGGTAGTCCGTAATTATCTGGACGAGATTACGGAAAAAGAACTGATTTCGGCTAACGGGGTTTATATGTTCTATCCATCATACGCTGACGGTGATACGATCTATATCCTGGACCCCAGGGATGAACAAAACGTGCTGGAGGAATTCTCTTTCCCACGCCAGAAGGCTGGCAATAGACTCTGTCTCGCTGATTTTATTAAACCGAAAATGGATAGAGAACCTGATTACATCGGATTTTTTGCAGTAACAACAGGCTTAGGGATCAAGGAACTGGCCCAGAATTATAAGGAGGCAGGACAATATCTAAAGTCCTTCCTCATTCAGGCTATGTCTTTGGAATTTGCAGAGGCCTTTGCTGAGCATCTGCATGAAAAGCTGCGGCAAATCTGGGGGCTGCCTGAAAACAAGACATGCCAGAATGAACGGTCCAAAACTCAATATCAAGGTATTAGAGTATCTCCAGGTTATCCGATATACCCGGTGCTGGAAGATCAACGTAAGATTTTCCGGCTTCTCAGACCGGAAGATGCTGGAATAAACCTAACAGAGAGTCTGATGATGGACCCCGAAGCTTCAATCTCTGCGCTGGTTTTTTCCCATCCCAAAGCCAGATATTTTAGCTTATCATAATCTTATATAAACATAGCAAAGAAAAAACCGGATGTATCTGAATAGAGCTGATATATCCGGTTATTATTATCTTAAAGAAAAGTAGAAATCATATTCTATTCAAAATCGTACCCAAAGTTATGCCTTCTTTTGTTGAATAGACTGGAATTATAGTTCATAAACGGATTCGTATTTTGTTCCGGTTGCTGGAATGTATTCGGCATGACTGGAGTTTGGGGCGGAACTTGGAGTGGAACCTGAGGTGTACCTTGAGGTGGAACCTGATTACCTGGGGTTAGAATGACCAGATTGCCTTTTTTGGTCTTTTTTGCTTTCTTGACTTTAGGGGACTTAATAATATCTTTAAGACTCTTCATTTTTTTCTTGGGTTTCTCGACTTTTATTGTCTTGTCAGGAGAGTTTTGAACAGGCGGAGAAGGAAGGACATCTTTGAGTGGACTGCTATTGGCAGTATTCAAATTAACCTTATAAAGCATTCTATTGAGAAGCGGATAGCCGACTTTATTAAATAACATCATACCCGTCCGGCGTGCAATGGGGATACCTATCCTTCTGGCAATGGGAAGACCTACCTTTTTGGCGAGAGGTATACCGACCTTTTCAGCAACCAAAGGCCCCACCCTTGGACCTATTTCCCTCATGATCAGGGGGGCAACTTTTTGCAAAAGATAGGAGGTTTGGGTTGGTTCCATATAAATGATACCTCCTTATGGTTTATATGGTAAATAATTACATTTAAAGGATATGCATATCGTACCAAATGGTGTCTGTACCATTAAAATAGTCCCTATGTTATTCATTAAATACCTTTTAGCTCGGCTAACCAATAAATTTTTTGTCTTTAACACAACATATTAGTCACTTGCTTAAAACGCTTTTCGATAGATCTCCTCCAGCTCCGAGATAAGAGGCATCCTGGGGTTAGTTGTTGTGGTCTGGTCTTGATAGGCTTCCTGGGCAAGCCGCTTGATCTTAGTCTCATATTCTTCGGGCCTTATCCCTGTATGCGAAACTGAGCGAGGAATATTGAGTTTTTCCATAAGGATCAGTATGGCTGCGATCAACTTTTCAACTCCCTCAGCAGTGGTTTTAAAACGAAGACCTAAGGCGTCCGCGATCTCAGCATACTTTTTGTGAGCAATATAGTATTTATATTTTGGGAAGACCGTAATCTTCTCTGGCACTTCACTGTTAAAGCGGATGACATGAGGCAGGAGAATAGCATTAGCCCTTCCGTGAGGAATATGAAACTCACCCCCTAGCTTATGGGCCAAGGCATGATTGATTCCTAAGAAAGCATTGGTAAAGGCCATGCCCGCGATGCAGGAAGCATTATGCATCTTCTCTCTGGCCTCCCGGTCTTGGCCATTGGCATAAGCCCTTGACAGATACTCGAAGACTAGCTGAATAGCCTTGATGGCCAAAGCGTCCGTATAGTCTGAAGCCATGATCGAAACGTAGGCTTCAATGGCATGGGTCAGGACATCAACCCCGGTATCAGCAGTCACACTGGATGGAACTGTAAGCGTGAATTCCGGATCGATAATGGCGACATCAGGGGTGAGCTCATAATCAGCGATAGGATATTTGATATTGCGTTTTTTATCGGTGATAACGGCGAAAGAAGTGACCTCTGAGCCTGTACCGGAAGTTGTCGGAATCGCCACGAATTTAGCTTTTTGATTAAAACGGGGAATCTTATAGATCCTTTTACGGATGTCCATGAACTTATAGGTCAGTGCTTCAAAATTAACCTCGGGATGCTCATAAAACATCCACATGGCCTTTGCTGCATCGATCGGAGAGCCTCCTCCCAAGGCGATGATCACATCAGGCTTGAAGGTTTGCAATACTGCAAGACCTTTGGCTACAGTGTCTAAAGATGGATCAGGCTCTACTTCTGCAAATACTTCGCTATGGACATATTGAGGTCTCTTCCGAAGATAATAGAGAACCTTATCCACGTAGCCGCTCTTCTGCATGACTTCGTCGGTTATAATAACTGCTCTGGAGATGTCAGGCATTTTCTCCAGATATTTTGTGGAACCATATTCAAAATAGATGCGGTCCGGTACTTTAAACCACTGCATATTGACTGTTCTCCTGGCCATTCGTTTCTTGTTTATCAGATTGACAGCGGTGATGTTGGCCGTAGTGGAGTTGCTGCCGAATGAGCCGCAGCCTAACGTCAAAGAGGGGATGTTGGTGTTATACAAGTCGCCGATCGCACCATGAGTGGAAGGCGAATTGATGATGAGGCGTCCTGTTTTAATGGCTTTGGCAAACTGGTCAATTACTTCCTGATTGTTGGAGTGGATAACGGCAGAATGACCAAGTCCTCCAAACCTTACGATCTTGTCACATAATTCAATGCCCTTCTTGGCATCAGGGACGCGGTAAAAAGCTAGGATGGGACTTAACTTTTCCCCGGATAGAGGATAGTTTCGACCAACCCCTTTGAGTTCCGCAATCAGAATCTTAGTATTGGAATCAACGTCTAATCCGGACATCTTAGCGATGGTTGGTGCACTCTTACCCACTATGGATGGATTAAGGGTACCTTTCTCAGGATTAAAGACTGTCTTCTCCAATTTGGTGATCTCATCTGGTTTTAGAAAATGACATTTGAGTTCTTTCATATAAGTTTCTACCAAATCGGCTACAGCGTTGTCCGCGACTATGGCTTGTTCTGAGGCACAGATCAGACCGTTGTCGAAAGTTTTAGAGATGATGATATCGGTGACTGCTGTTTTGATGTCAGCCGTTTTTTCGATATAGCAGGGAACGTTTCCGGGGCCGACACCTAAGGCTGGTTTACCTGAGGAATAAGCGGATTTGACCATCGCAGACCCGCCGGTAGCGAGGATGAGGGAAATCTGGGGGTGGTTCATTAAGGCATTAGTCTTTTCGATGGAAGGTTCCTCCACCCATTGAATACAGTAGGGAGGAGCCCCTGCTTTAACAGCGGCTTCATGAACAATCAGGGCTGCTTCAGAACTGCTGCGCTGCGAATGAGGGTGAAAAGCAAAAACGATCGGATTACGTGTTTTGACCGAGATTATGGATTTGAACATCGTGGTAGAGGTTGGATTGGTGGAAGGAGTTATTCCGGCAATAATGCCGACAGGTTCAGCTATTTCAGCGTAGTTTTCATATTCATTCTCGTCTACTATACCAACCGTTTTTTCGTATTTTATACTATGATAGATATATTCAGTAGCAAAGATATTTTTGGCTGCCTTATCTTCCACAATACCCATTCCGGTTTCTTCCACTGCCAATTGTGCCAGATACAGTTGGTTTTCCAGGCCAGCCAGAGCCATAGCTCTTACAATCTCGTCGATCTGGTCCTGGGTCATTTCCATATAGGCTTTTAGGGTTTCCTGAGCTCTCTCCAGCAGAACATCAATGGAGGATATTCTTTTAGTAATTTCCATACATGCCTCCCCAAATCGATAAAATTCTTATTGACTTTATTCTTCGATTCAGAATTGTTTTTATACCATATTTCAGTAATAAAAGTATTGACCATATGGTCAATGTGTGGCAGCATAATAATTGACCGGGTGGTCAAAATATAAATGTATTTTAGGGAAAACTTAATGAAAAAAAGGAGGCTAGTCCATGGCAGACTTTCAGGAACTGAATGAAGAACGGCGGGAACAGATAATCGTGGCAGCCTTAGCGGTGTTTGCGGAGAAAGGTTACGAACAAGCATCCACGAATGTCATCTGCAAAGAAGCGGGAGTATCCAAAGGATTGCTTTTTCACTATTTTGAAAATAAAAAAGGCTTGTACCTTTATATACTGGATCGCTGTATAACGAAATACAAACAGATTATTGACAGGCTGCTGCCAAAGTTCTCAGAAGATATCGTTGAACGTATCTTTCAGATCATGGAGATGAAGATTAGAATCTTTGCTGAAGATCCAATGGCCTACTCCATCGTGATCAATGCCTTTATCGATTTTCCACTGGATATTCGAGAAGAGATAGAAGCGAGAAATAACAGCATGTACGAACAATACCTGCCACAGTTATTTGCCGAGGTCGATTACTCCGTATTAAAACCCGGGATCGATACCCAAAAGACGTTAGAGCTGATTAACCTCGTTACAGAAGGGATTAGTGATAAGTATATCCGGATTTATAAGGAAACCGGGGATAAAAAAGTGTTGATGGATTTCAAGTCCATCAGCGAGGAACTTAAAATCTATATGGAAATGTTGAAATACGGAATATATAGAGATGAGAGCCGAAAGTAAGTAAGCTTAAAGATTTCCGAAGATGAACACACGAAACGACTATTATCCAGGGAGGAATGGACAATGATTGAAGTTAAAAACCTTCATTTTACCTATAAGGGAGCTGCCAGAACGGCAGTCAATGATATCAATTTTGAAGTAGAAAACGGAGAAATCTTTGGCTTTCTGGGACCAAGCGGTGCAGGGAAGAGTACCACTCAGAATATCCTCATCGGACTTCTATCCGGATATCGGGGTAAAGCAAAGGTTATGGGAAAAGACATTCATCACTGGGGTAAAGAGTATTATGAGAAAATCGGGGTATCTTTCGAACTGCCCAATCATTATCAAAAACTGACAGCCAAAGAGAATCTGGAGCACTTTGCTAAATTCTTCTCAGTGAAAACCAGAAATACAGAAGAGCTTTTAGAAATGGTAGGACTTAGAGATGATGCTAATAAACGGGTTGGAGATTTTTCTAAAGGAATGCAGATGAGACTTAATTTTGCACGCAGTCTGATCAATAATCCCAGCCTGATCTTTCTTGATGAGCCCACAAGCGGGATGGATCCGGTCAATGCCCGTAAGATCAAAGATATCGTTATGGAACAGAAAAAACAGGGAAAAACCATTTTCCTGACTACCCACAACATGACAGTAGCCGATGAGTTATGCGATCGTGTGGCGTTTATCGTAGACGGAAAAATTGAGCTTATCGATTCACCTAAAAAACTGAAGATCCAACAGGGAGAAAGAGTGGTCCGACTGAGCTACTACTCTGAAAGAGCTAAAGGAAATCTAAAGGTAAAGGAAAATAACAGTGTCCTTAAAGAAGCTGTTTCGGAAGACTTTCCTCTGGCAGGTTTAGGTCAGAACCAGCGGTTCCTCGACCTTATCGCCAATGAAGAGATCGAAACCATTCACACCAAGGAGTCTACCCTGGAAGATATCTTCATTAGGGTTACAGGGAGGAATCTATAATGAAGAGGTTAGGAAATATCCTCAGATTGGATTTCACACTTCAACAGCGTTATGGTTTTTTCTATGCCGGAGCTTTTGTAACTTTGGTTTGGATTGTGGTATTGCGTTTTATTCCCGAATCCTGGCTGAGCATGGCTGTCCCTTTTCTGGTCTTTTTGGATATGGGAATTATCGGTTTTTATTTCCTGGCTGGGCAGGTAATATTTGAAAAGTCAGAGGGAACGATGAACTCCATGGTGGTCTCCCCCTTAACCTTTAAAGAATACCTGATTAGTAAGCTTATCACCCTTACCATTCTGGCCTGGATCATCAGTATGATCGTGGCCTTGGCTACAGTCGGATTGTCTTTCAATCCAGTACTTTTCAGTGTAGGAGTAATCTTTGCCTCCACCCTGATGCTGTCTATCGGGATGTTTGCTGTGATACCGTACAGCTCTATCAGTGCCTTCCTTCTACCTTCCCAACTCTACTTTATTCCTATTTGCGTTCCATTGATCGATTTTTCCGGCTGGGTACAGTCTCCGCTGATCTATCTCATACCCTCCCAGGCATCCTTGTTGCTTTTAAAAGGTGCGTTTTTTTCGATCCATCCATCACAAATGGTTTATGCTATCGTCTATCAAGTCATTTGGATCGTGTTACTTTTCAAATTATCGGAAAGGCGTTTTCAGAACCATGTGATCGCGGGCGGTGCCCTGTCTGAAAGGAGGAAAAAGTGATGAGAACCATAGCCACTTTTTTAACCAATGATTTTAAAAATATTCGCAGGGAATATATGCTTTTTTATATTCTGATCATTCCCGTTATCATGATCACCTTTCTCCATATCGTCCTTCCTTTACTCTCAGAATGGACAGTCGAACGCTTTGGATTTCCGTTATCTGACTACTATCCGCTGCTTCTCAGCTTTTTTGTAGTTATTGAGATTCCGTTTCTATTCGGTGTTCTCTATGGTCTTTTACTTCTGGATGAGAAAGATGAGCATATTCTGACCGTTCTAAGAGTAACACCCGTATCTCTGGAATATTATCTGCGTTATCGTTTTACTGTCATTGTTGTTCTGAGCATGCTCTTTGTTACCATCGGACTCCCTCTCACGGGGGTACTTGAGCCCATGCACCTTACATCTGTTCTTGGAGTATCATTCGTCGGGGGTCTTGGAGGAGCCCTTCTTACTCTCATTATGATTAGTTATGCCGGTAACAAGCTAGAAGGGCTGGCCTTGATGAAAGGCTTTGGTATCATGATGATCGCACCAATGGGTGGCTATTTCACTGATTCACCTTTAAATCTTCTTTTGGGAATCTTCCCCGCTTACTGGCCGGCTAAAGCCTTCTGGCTCTTGTCTCAGGGGCAAAGTAGCTGGTACTATCTTCTGATCGGAGCTATCTATATCTCGGGAATTTGCTTCCTGCTTTATCGAAGATTTCAGTCCAGGATAGGGCGGAGTATCTAATAACAATAATTACGATTAGGACCAAAGTAGGAATTTGAGTAAAGATTTCCAATAAATAAAATACTAAGAAAAAAGCCATTAAATCAATCTAGCGTGTCTTAGACGATTAAAATCGCCTTAGACAACCATTGCTCACTAGATGTAGTATTGCTAAAATAGCACTATACCATATATAGGGAAGGGGGGGAGGTTGGTGCGCTGCCCTTATTGTCACAGTGATGAAACCAAAGTACTTGATTCCCGTCAGATTGAGGGAGGAACAGCCATTCGGCGCAGAAGGGAATGCGATGTGTGTACAAAAAGGTTTACCACTTATGAGAAGTACGAAGAATTTCAGCTCATGGTCGTTAAAAAAGATGGCAGAAGGGAACCTTTTTCCCGCCAGAAGTTATTGGCAGGACTACATAAAGCGTGTGAAAAACGCCCGGTTTCAACTGAGCAGCTGGAAACCATGGTATCCGATATTGAAAGACAGCTGCGGGATATTAATGACCGAGAAGTTCATAGTGAGCTGATCGGAGAAGCAGTCATCAATAAGTTGTTCGAGACGGACGAAATTGCCTATATCCGGTTTGCCTCAGTTTACAGGCAATTTAAAGATATTCAAAAATTTATGGAGGAGTTGAATGAGCTGGTTAAAAGACGGAAGTAAGTATTAGGGCAGACAATTGTCTTTAAGGCAATCAACCTACGCCGTTAAATTAATGAATAAGGAACCAAAGGAGGATAACGGAATGTATGTAGTCAAAAGAGATGGAAGACGCGAATTGTTTAATCCGGAGAAAATTTTTCAAGCGGTCGAAAAAGCATTTATTGCTACTGAAACAGCCAATGTCGCGCAATGGGCAAAGATCGTCACCGACAGGGTTGTAGCCCAACTTGAAGATTGTTATGGGGCCAACGAAGGCTTTGAGATAGAGAAGATTCAGGATACAGTTGAAGATGTATTGATGAAGACAGGAAATACCAATGTGGCCAGAGCTTATATCCGTTATCGTTTCCAACACGAAATCATTCGTAACCAGGAAAATGCCAAGAATGATAATAACAAACTGTTTGCAGACTATCTGGGATTGGGAACCTGGGAGATCAAAGAGAACTCCAACATGGGATTCTCTGTCCAAGGTCTGAACAGGTTCGTTACCAGTAAAGCCACTAATGCCTTCTGGCAATCCATGCTTCCGGCCGAAGTGGGCAAAGCCCATGACTCCGCTGCTATCCATAACCATGATATGGGAGATCTTGCCCCCTATTGTGTCGGTTGGGATCTCAAAGATCTGCTACAGGTCGGATTCCGTGGCGCAGAAGGGAAGACCACTTCCAAACCAGCCAAACATTTCCGTTCAGCTCTCGGTCAGATCGTTAACTTTGTTTATACCCTCCAGGGAGAAGCAGCAGGTGCTCAGGCTCTCTCCAGCTTCGATACCTACCTTGCGCCTTTTGTCAGGGTGGATAAGTTGGATTACAGGCAAGTCAAACAAGGAATTCAGGAATTCATCTTTAATGTTAATGTTCCTACCAGGGTTGGCTTCCAATCGCCATTCTTCAATATCACTCTCGATGTCCGGGCAGATGAATCGGCGATTAAGGATGAGCCGGCGATTGTTGATGGGAATTATTTAGATACTCTATACCGTGAATATCAGGCGGAGATGGATATCATCAATCTGGCCTTCTGTGAAGTCATGCTGGAGGGCGATGCTGACGGAAATATCTTCAGCTTCCCCATCCCGACGTATAATATCACCAAGGGTTTCGATTGGAACAGTGAAGTATCCAGAGCGATTTTCAAGATGACCGATAAGTATGGGATACCTTACTTCGCTAACTTCGTCAATTCCGATATGAATCCGGAAGATGCCAGAAGTATGTGCTGCCGGCTTCGTCTGGATAACAGAGAGCTGAGAAAACGTGGTGGTGGTTTGTTCGGTGCTAACCCCCTTACCGGCAGCATCGGCGTTGTTACCCTGAACTTGCCCCTTTATGGCTATCTGGCAAAAGGCGACTGGGAACAGTTTATTGCCCTTATCGATCATCACATGAATATAGCGCGTGCTTCCTTGCAGACCAAGCGTAAGACTTTGGAAAGACTGACGGATAACGGATTGTATCCATACACTAAGTTCTATCTGAGAGATATTAAGAAACGCTTTGGCAAGTATTGGATGAATCACTTCTCAACCATCGGTCTGGTTGGCATGAATGAAGCAATTCGTAACTTTACATCAGATGCTGATGATATTACCACTGAATTCGGTCAGAACTTCGCCAAGGAAACGCTCAACTATATGAGAGATCGTATCCAGGAGTTTCAGGAAGAAGACGGTGACCTTTACAACCTCGAAGCAACTCCGGCCGAAGCTACCAGCTACCGCCTAGCGAGAATCAATAAGAAGCACTATCCGGATATCATTACTGCCGGTGATAGCGAGCCCTATTATACCAATTCCACCCATCTGCCCGTTGGTTATACCAGTGACCTCTTTAAAGCTGTGGAACTCCAGAATGATCTGCAAACCCTCTATACCGGTGGTACTGTTCTTCATGGTTATTTAGCCGAAAGTCTGGATGACCTGGCAGTGGCCAAGGCGGTTGTTCGCAGGGTATTTGAAAACTTCGAACTGCCATACTTCACCCTGACACCGACTTTCAGTATCTGTGAAGACCATAAATACATCAAGGGTGAACATTTCGCTTGTCCGATCTGTGGCAGGGATACCCTGGTGATGACGAGGGTGACAGGTTTCTACAGACCGATCTCTGCTATGAACCCTGGTAAACAGGAAGAAAAGAAAGAAACTGTCAAGTACAGGGTCGCAGGCATTACGCCGAGCTTGTTTGATGGGGTAGCCAAGTAATAGAGTTTTGGTGGTGAATGAATATGCTCGCAGCAATCGAACCTTTTTCCATGGTGGATTATCCAGGCCATATCGTGGCGACAATCTTTTTCGGAGGCTGTAATTTCCGCTGTGGGTACTGCCATAACCCTGCTCTTGTGAACGTTAATGTGGAGGAGAAGTCACAGACTTCTCCTTCTGGTATTATCGACTTCCTGAAGACCAGAAAAGGATTATTGGATGGGGTGTGCCTCACAGGCGGAGAACCACTCTTATCTCCGGATATGCCTTTTCTGGCTAAGGAGATCAAGCTTCTAGGGTTAAAAGTTAAACTGGATACTAACGGCAGTAACCTGGAAAAACTGAAGGAGATAGCTCCGCACTTGGATTATATCGCAATGGATGTCAAGGCTGCTCCTGATAAATATGATCAACTTACATGCTCCAAAAACTGCTGGGAGAGAGCACTCCAAGCAATCGAATGGATCAAGCAAAGCGGAATTACGTATGAGTTCCGGACAACTGTGATGCCTGTGTGGCATTCTTTTGCTGATCTGAAAGTCATACGCAACCTGCTGGGGCAGGATACGACCTGGGTTCTTCAACAATTCCGTCAACCTCCTGAGGGTGTCTTGGATGGACAAGTCTACGAAGCCTATCCCGATGCCTGGCTTAAGGAGATGGGGGAAAAATTGAATTGTCAGGTAAGAGGATTGCAATAAATAACGAGTTAATTCCAAAGTAGCTTTATTAAAATAATATGTGATAAGATGATAGGGGATTTAAGTCATGCTAAAGTATCCAGAACCGACAGTCGGTGCGGTAATTTTCAATCCTGAGGATAAAATCCTTCTGTGTCAATCACATAAATGGGATAATCAATATGTGATTCCTGGCGGGCATATCGAGTTAGGTGAGCCTATGGAAGAAGCCTTAAAGAGGGAGATATGGGAAGAAACAGGTCTGGAAATATATGATATTCAGCTTATTAGCTTGAAGGAGAGCATCTTTAGCGACAAATTTTATAAAAAGAAACACTTTATCTTCATTGATTTTATGTGCAAAACTGACTCCAGTAAGGTTACTTTGGACAATGAAGCTGAAGATTACAAGTGGGTGGCTCTAGAGGATATTGATGATCTCCCTTTAGGAGGCTTTACCAAAGATCTGTTACTGGAAATTCGGAATAAGGATAAGTCACATTGGAAAGCAGAAATCTTTTATAAGTACTGAGAACTAAAAGAAATATTTAATCTCAAGCCCAGATTCAGGTGAAGGTTATGTAGAAGTCCTATAATTTTGAAATTCAATTCATTGTTTTTGAATATTTATCAAGCGTGTGTAGATACTATATATTGAATTATTATTCAAAGGAGGTTTTTATTTTGAAAGCGAAACAATTCGTTGACCAGAGTATGTCATCCATGCAGAATACTATTAGCACATTGCAGCAAGCTTTCAATTCTGCAGAACAACCAGATAACAAAAACAAGATCCAACAAGCTATAAACTCACTTAATTCTGCACAGCAGCAATTATCTGGTTTCCAAGATTAGTTTAATGATTCTCATTTAAAGCAAAACACTTTACTCAACCATCTGAGTAAAGTGTTTTGGTTTGCTCCAATAGTTATAAAAAGTATTCTTATTAAAACTAAATAAATAACTTACCAGATTAAACGATAACCTCACAAATAAAAACTGAAAGACACGCCAGTATTGAAACCTTAAACAGACTATTTCCGCGATATGCAAGGACTAGTGCGGTAATAAATCCGGCCAAGGCAGACCATATACTGGCAGTCGCACCTAATATCGAAGGAAATGTCATAACCGCCAATGTTACATAAGGTACATAGTATAGAAACGATTTGACATAAATGTTCTTGATCTCCTTACGCATAAGGATCAAAGGGATTAATCTAATTAAATAGGTAACTCCTGCCATCACTAAAATATAGAGATATATATTACCGTTCATTCGCATCCCCCCTCACTGGAAACAAGAATGCTGCAATTCCCGCTATTAATACTGTTAAAATAATAATTTTAAATCCTTGGGAGATGTGGCTAAGAATTGAAATTTTAGTAAATAAGAAACTCAGTGTCATCGATAAGAGAATAATTCCTGCCAATAGCTTATTTCCCTTTGCCGGCGGAACAATAACTGCGATAAACATGCCATATAGGGCAATACTTAACGCACTGATGACTCTTCCAGGTAAAATACCCCCTGAAACAACACCGCAAAATGTACCCAGTACCCAGCCTGGTATACTAATGCTCATCAAACCGTAATTGTAGAAGGGATTAAGCTTACCTTCTCGGCAAACGGATACCCCGAATATTTCATCCGTAATACCAAAGGCAACCAAAAACCGATGCGGAAAAAATAACCCCGTATCAAACTTTTGCGATAGTGAAGATGACATCAGACAGTATCTTAGATTGATTATCAATTGGGTTAAGGCCATTTCAATATAAGTTGCCGAAGTTCCGATTACAGCAAGTGCTCCGAATTGTCCGGCTGATGTAAGGTTTGTGGCAGACATAAAGACAGCTTGGAAAGGGGTGATACCTGCGTTCTTTGCCATAATGCCAAAGGTAAAGGAAACAGCGAAATAGCCGAGAGCAATAGGAATACCATCTTTAACACCTTTTCTCCAGGGAGTCATATAGCTACTCATTGAACTTACCTCTAAGGAATAATCTTTTTTATTATTCATCATACCCTTACACTTGACATAAGTAAAAGGAATTTTCTTAATAGTTATATTAGGTTTTATAGACTTCATTGTAGAACGGTATGGAACAACCTCCAATAAGAATACTACTACAACCGTTACGGCCATTGAGGAAATGGTTTAAAAAACATGGATGCAATCTTCATTATAATAAAGTGTTTAACGCTTGATAATAAAGGAAAAATGACATGCGCAAATTCGCATGTCATTTTAATATTCTGGGTTTGCACTTAATACGGAACTTTTAGGCTATCCCGAAGTTTTTATCGCCCCTTGTGTTTTTCCTTGGCTTTTTGGGTAGCAATTTCGCGTTTCCTTCTGGCGATTTCCTCTCTCTGTAATTTGGACAGGGTTTGCTTTTCTTTTTTACGACTTTCATAATCAGTCTGAATCGCTTGTTGGGATAAAGTCGTAATTCGTTTTTGCTGCAATTCCCTGGCAACTTGTTTTGCTAGGCGTTTTGGATTGATATGGCAAAAGGGACATCTGAAGGGTAACTATTTACTATTATTATTCCAAAGCCAAACAATCGGACATACATCATTCTACTCAGCCATAATATGTCACTGGGAAGATAGAAAAAAAGGATAAGGTAAATATTTATAGAATTTTCCAAAACACCGTAACTTTTAGTAAGCTTTCCCGTTTATAAAGAGTGAATGGTATAGATGGAGGAGGTGGCTGCTGTGAATTCCAGCATCTTAGCCACAGAGGAGAAAGACCTGATTGAGCGGGTCAAAAGCAACAAGGATGCTTTTTTGGAAATCTACGATGCTCATTTTCAAAGGATCTACAACTACGCGTATTACAGGACGATGAATCACGATGATGCCGAAGAGATTACATCCCAGACCTTCCTTGCTGCCTTGGAGAAAATACAATCATTTGAATACCGTAACATCCCGGTTGCGGTCTGGCTGTATCGGATAGCTTCCAATGCCTTAGCCGATCTTTATCGCAAGAAAGGAAGAATTGCGGAATTAGGCGATGATTACACGTGGGTGGATAACGATAGCGGGCCGGAACACGTAGTTCTGGGATGGTCGGAGAAGGAACAATTAATGGAGCAACTGAATCATCTGCCCCCTTTGCAACAACAAGCTTTGACTCTCCGCTATATCCAAAATCTTTCTTATAAAGAAATTGCTCAGGTCATGGATAAGACGGAAGGCGCTGTCAAGCAGCTTCTTCATCGCGGGCTGACCTGTTTGCGTGAAAGGATGGTGCGCTATGCCTAAAGAGCCTTTTGATTATGAAATTGAATTGGAAGAATTGGAGAGAGAGATGGCTGATCAATTTGAAAAGCTGGATACTGCTCCCATGCGGGCAGAGTTTCGGGACGAGCTGCGCCAAAAACTTATGGATAAACTGGAACAATCTCAAGAAGAACAACCTGAAACAGATCCTGCGGTTAAAAGAGATTCTACCGTTAATAGACAAAAGTCTGGGGATAGATTTCGTGGCTTTCTATCTTCATTAAAAAGTCCGTTTAAATCCCTCAATAGCAGAGGAGAGGAAACTTTCCGCAACTGGAAAACGGTTACCAGCTTCGTGCTGGTTCTGGTCATGATCACCACTCTCTTTTGGGGGATGGGCGGAACGGGACTGTTCATTCAAACAGTCCAGGCCTCGGAGGTTAGTATTAAGGCTCTGAAGGCCGATCAGCTCGGAGTCGATTTGACTACAGCGTTTCTGTTGACCAGTAAAGAGCCACTGAATGAGAAAACAGTGGAAGAGGCTTTAAAAACCCAGCCGCAGTTCACTTATACCTTAGATAAACAGGCTGGAGGCCGGGAGTTTAAGATCATACCTCAGGAACCTTTAAATCCTAATACCATTTATACGTTGTCATTTGATCAGACCGGAATAGGCAATGACAGTTTTAGTTGGGCCTTCCAGACCAAAGCTCAATTCAGGGTGATTCGTTCCTTGCCCGGGGATAAAAGTACGCACGTTCCTGTGGATACGGGTATCGAAATCTCATTTTCGCATGAAAACGTGGACGTGAGTAAAATCAAAGCGTGCTTCAGCATTTCCCCCACTGTCCAAGGAACATTTGAACAACACAAAAAAACAGTGGTGTTCGTACCTAAGGACTTAAAACCCTCTACCTTGTACACTGTCACTTTAAAGAAGGGTTTATCCCTCTCGGGAACCACAGAAACCCTCCAAGAAGACTATATCTTCCGTTTTGAAACCGGTCCTTTGAATCAGAATCAGCCTGTGTTCGATTTCGGGATGGAGACTGCGCTGACAGAATTCAGTACGAAGGATCAGCCGTTTTTCCCCGTTTACTTTTTTAATTACCAGCAGGCCAGCAGTGCTATTCCTCCACTGCATATCGATCTGTACCGCTACCCTGACCATCGGGAATTCCAGGCATCTCTAACCAAAAGGGATAAAATTCCCCGCTGGTCTTACCTCTCCTGGAATAACTACAGAGAAAAATTCAATTCGCAATATAAAGTCGCTGAATTTGATACTCAATTCTTTGCTGTGGATCAATATACTCACTATATTATTCTCCCTCAAGGACTTGATGCCGGTTACTATGCCGCTGAGTTCAAGGCAGGAGATGTGGTTAAACAAGCTTGGTTCCAGGTGAGTGATCTCGCTGTTTACCTGGCGCAGGGGGAAGATAGCAGTTTATTCTGGATTAATGACCTGGAAACGAAGGCTCCTGCATCAGAAGTTCAGTTAAGTCTAGCCAGTAAGAATTTTACCGCTAAAGCAGATGAGTCCGGAGCAATTCTGGTCAAAGAGAAGTTGATGGGAACTGAGCGTGATTACGCCCTGGTTAAAAGTGGTAATAAGGAAGCCCTCGTCCCGCTTGAACCGAAGGAAGACTGGTATTCCAGGAGCAGTGGAGATGCCGCTGATTACTGGAAATATCTCTATCTGGATCGGGAACTTTACCAGCCCGGTGACAAGGTTAATTTCTGGGGAGTTATCGTTCCGAGGGGAAAAGAAACCAATAGCCCTAAGGAGATCACGCTTGAGCTTTGGAGCAGTGAAGGGCCGTATTATGAAGGAGCAGAAACCAGCCCTATCGTCAGTAAGAAGATTAATGTCAATCACTCGGTTTATACCGGTGAGATAGAATTACCCCCACTTCGAACTGGCTACTACTATTTCCAGGTCAAAGTTGGAGATATAGTTCTGATGTCCAGAGGGTTATCCGTGGAGACTTATCAGAAGCCTTCCTATAAATTGAGTCTGACTCAGGATAAGAAAGCCATATTTGCCGGTGATCATGTAAATTTTAATATTAAAGCTTCCTTCTTTGAAGGAACACCTGTCCCTGGCTTAAAACTCAATTATTTCGTTGAAGGAGACCAGGACCAGCTCACGACGAACAGCAAAGGTGAAGCTGCGATTTCCTATCGCGGAACTTCCCGTAATGAAGAGCAAATTCCGTACAGCTATGTGAATCTGGGGGTCAATGCCACCCTTCCGGAAGCAGGGGAGATTCATACTTCAGGTGAGTTCTACGTTTTCAGAAGTAAAGTGTATTTGACAGGAGAAGCCAAACGCCAGCTGGGCGGGAGCTTTACCCTGACTACCAAGCTGTCCAGGGTGGATCTGACAGATATCAATAACGGACAGTATATGGCTGAAGAACACTTCCTCAAAGAACCTGTGGCCAACAGACCTATTAAAGCCAGCATCTACCAGGAAGTATGGACACCGGAAGAAATCGGCCAGCGTTACGACTATATCAATAAAAAGGTGGAGAAGGTTTATTCCTACAGTTATTCCACCAAACACCTCAGTGACTTCGAACTCGTCAGTGACGAGAAGGGGTTAGCAGAGTATACAGGTAAGCTCAACCCCGAAAACTCCTATTATATTGATCTGAAAGCAGTAGATGAAGAGGGGCGCACCTTTACACGCCGGATTCATGTGGGTGGCAGCGGCGGTACCAGACCTGATTATCAATACTACTTCCTGCAGGGAGCGCCTGGTGTAAGTGGATACAGAACAGGAGAAGAAGCCCAAGTCACATTCATGAAAAATGATAAGGAAGTTATACCTTCTTCCCAGAGTATCCTCTTTTATCGCGGGCAGAGATTGATTGATGATTATCAGGTTAGTGATAGTCCCAAATACGTGTTTACGTTTAACAAAGAGCATATTCCGAATGTGAATGTTTATGGCGTATACTTTGATGGATATGCCTATCATGAAGCTCCCGGCCTGTCTGTACCTTTTGCCCGGGAAACCAAAGCACTTAAAGTTAAAGTCACGACGGATCAAGCTGAATATCGACCGGGAGATCAAGTGAAACTTAAGGTACAGGTTAAGGATAGCAACGATAAGCCTGTTAAGGATGCTCAGGTTAATCTAAATCTTGTAGATGAAGCCCTATTCAGCCTGCGTGAACAGAACGTCAACTTTATCAATAGCCTTTACGGTGATTATTTAAATCTCTTCCAACTGACACGGAAATCCCACAATCATCCTGACTTCAGAGGAGGCGCCGAACAAGGAGGAGAAGGGCCTTCGGATCGTAAAGATTTCCGGGATACGGTACTGTTTACCACCATCCAAACCGATGGTCAGGGTCAGGCCGAGGTAAGCTTTGAATTGCCGGACAATCTGACCTCCTGGAGAGTCACTTACCACGCTTTCACCGAGGATCTCCAGGCTGGTAGCGGTACGGAGCAAATCCCTGTTAAGTTACCGTTCTTTGTGGAGATGACGTTGAATAAAGCCTATCTTGAAGGAGATTCTCCGATAGTCACCCTTCGCTCTTACGGGGAAAAACTCTCGGATAAAGCACCTGTGTCCTACACTATGAAGCTCACTTCGCCCAATGGAGAAGAAAAAACCTTCACAGCCACGGGTATATCATTTACCTCTGCCGATTGTCAGCTGCCTGTTCTTGAAGCCGGAAAATACAGCATCAATGTTCTAGCAGCGGGCAGCGGCTTGCAGGACAGCTTAACCCGAGATTTCATGGTGGTCGATTCTTTCCAGGAGCGGACTGTTACCGAACATGCCCTGTTAACCGAGGGAATGGAGATCAAGGGTTCAGCAGAAGGGCCAACGACTGTGATCCTGAGCGACTACGAGAAAGGACAGTATCTGAGAGGTTTATTCCAATTAGCCTGGAGTAATGGCAGCAGGTTAGAACAAAAGCTCGCCGCCAGTGAAGCCAGAAAGCTGCTTAAACAGTATTTTCCGGAAGAAACAGCTTATTGGTCGGAGGGAGAAGATGATAAAGCTCTCCTCACCTACCAAAGGCCAGACGGAGGAATCAGCATTCTGCCTTATGCCGAGAGTGAATTAAAGCTTTCTGCAGTCGTAGCTTCAAGCACTTCAGGCGTATTTGACCATAAGGCCTTAGCCGGTTATTTCTATCGTGTACTGGAAGGTAAGACAAGTGAAGATGACCGGAGTCTGGCATTACTAGGATTAGCGGCTCTTAGAGAACCGGTTCTTCTGCAGATCAGCGACTATCTGGCTGAGCCAAAATTGGAGCCCGGAGTGAAGATCAGTCTTGCACTTGCCTTGCTTGAGATCGGGGATGGGACTTACGCCAAGAAGGTGTTCCGGGAGCTTACGAATTCCTATGCCCAGGATCTTGGTGCGACTGCAAGAATCCAAGTCGGAGCAGATCAGGATGATATGATTGAGGCTACCACTCAGATGGCCATACTCGCAGCCCGTTTGGATCAACCTGAAAAATATAAACTCTATCAATACCTTCTGGATAATACGGGTGTGGATATCCTTAATACGGTTGAACAGATTCAGATCCTTAAATATAATCTTAAGTTAATGAAAACAGAGCCTGTTAGCTTTACCTATGAACTTAACGGTGAAAAGAAGATCCAAACCTTAAAAGACACCAAGATTTTAAAATTGACCATACTGCCAAAAGACTTGAAAAATCTTAAATTCAGTCAAATCCAAGGTAAAGTAGGGGTAATGACCCAATACAATCTGCCGATCAACACGGGCGAAAAAGGGATCAGCGAAGACCTGGCGGTTAGCCGGACTTACAGTGTCAACAGCAGTAAAACTAAAAGCTTTAAGCGAACCGACCTCGTTAAGGTGACCATCGCTTATCAGATTGGGGATAAGGCTCCGGACGGATTATATGAAATCGTGGATGTCCTGCCAGCAGGGCTTGTACCTGTCACAAAACCGTATAACTACTTTGAAAGCCGGATAAGCACGGATTGGAACTATCCCAGTGAAGTCAACGGTCAAAAAGTCGTGTTCCTTGTGGGCAAAGGACAGCATCAGATCACGTATTATGCCCGGATGATCTCCCCTGGTGAGTACGGTGCTGAACCGACGGTTTTAAACAATATCAAAAACAATGTAATCTATACGAGCGGAAATGAAGATAGGATTTTCATTAAATGAGGAAATTGATTAGTCATCATCTTGGTCTCTTCACCTGCCTGTTGATCTGCACCTTGTTTCTCGTTACCGGGTGCAGCCATTCAATCCCAGCTGGGGAAAAAAGCACTGATTATGAGCAAAGTAAAGAACGAGTGGAGGGTTCCTCCACTCACCCCAGCTTTGTCACCAGGCAGGAATTAAACGCTATTCTAGCCGAAAAAGGAGAAAAAACGGCCTTTGTCAACGGACGAGTGGTCAGTGCGGTTGTTCCCCACCACTTGGTCGCAGGGAGGTTGATTGCTGAAGTCTTGGCGCTTCTCTCCAGCCAGGCACCTACCCGCATCATTATCGTGGGGCCTAATCATCCCAATGCAGGAGCCAAAATCATCACCGGCTATTTCGGCTGGCAGACTCCCGAGGGTACACTTGAAACAGATAAGAAGGTTGTTACCCAGCTCCTGGACAGCGGTCTGGCTGTTAAAGATGAAGAGGCACTCTCCAAGGAACATTCCATTGGGGCTCTAGTTCCGCTGATCCGGCATTTTTTGCCGGAGGTTAGAATTGTACCTGTTGTTTTGCATCACGACGTAAGCCTGAAGGATGTGGATCAGCTCCTCCTGGGACTTGAACCATTTTTGGATCAGAATACAGTCCTCATTTCTTCTGTTGATTTCTCCCATTATCTCACCCGCAGTGAGGCTCAGGCTAAAGACAGGGAAACTATGCGGTACATGAAAAATCATGATTATTCTACCCTTTTTTGTTTGGGTAATGATTACCTGGATTCTCCAGCTTCTCTGGCCGCAGCCTTCCGTCTCGCTGAAAAGAGAGGAATCGACGAATTCAGCCTTCTTGGTAATACTAATTCCGGAATCATTATGCAAAATGACTTTATCCAGACAACCAGCTATTTTACCTTGGTTTTTACTAATGAAAAGTAAGAATAATAGATTG
The DNA here is from genome assembly GCA_964477085.1 of uncultured Gracilibacteraceae bacterium. GTDB lineage: Bacteria > Bacillota > Desulfitobacteriia > Desulfitobacteriales > Syntrophobotulaceae > Dichloromethanomonas. Next base: position 79,338 of record CAYZDF010000004.1, read on the forward strand.
GTTTCGTTAATGTATATACAATGAACCAGTTGCTTTGACCAATTTTATTTTGGCGGATTGTTTACTGGTTATTCCAATGTCAGCATAAGTCTATACGTGATCTATATGGCTGGGGTACTTATTTAAGACTTATTTGATATAGATCTTTATTCCATGTATGATATGCTTGTTGACAAGTAATTTAACAAATGGAAAACAAAGAAGCGGAGGAACTATGAAACTGGCTATCTTTGACTTTGATGGAACTCTTTTTCCGAAAGACACCTTGCCTTTTCTGCTTTCTCAGTATAAAGATCTGGGATGTTCCCGATTGACCTGTTACAAGATCTATCTGACAATGATTCCTTTATTTATTCGCTATAAGCTGGAGATCGTAACAAAGCTCTCCCGGGAACAGATGAAGCTTATTGCCGTTAAAAAGTTTAACTACATATTTAAAGGAAAAACAGAAGAGGAATTGATCACCTTCTTTGAACGTAGCACCAGTAAAGTTAAGGGTTTACTTAATAAAAGGGTGGTCAAGGAAGTGGAAAGAGCACGTACAGAGGGCTTCCATACGGTTCTGCTCTCCGGTACCTATGATTATCTCCTCGCAAACCTTGGTAAGCATCTTGGCTTCGACACAGTGATCGGAACAAAGATGCATTTCACGAATGGCACTTTCGATCCCAACATAGACCCGGAGATTGTTATCGGGGATCTAAAATTAAAAAAAGTCTATGACATGTTTAAAGGGCAAGAAGTCAATTGGCAGGAAAGCAGGGCCTATGCTGATGGCTATTCTGATATTGATCTTTTGGAAGCGGTAGGGCAACCGGTAGCAGTGCATCCGGAAGCTAAACTTAAGGAGATTGCCATCCAAAGGAACTGGCAAATCATCTCGTGATAGACTTAACCAATTTAATAATATGGCTCTATTATTCTGATAATCTGACAAGGGACTAAGTGAAAAAATAGGAGTGCAGAGCTTCTTCCTCACAATCTAAAGGTTTTTAACCTGTGTACCATTAAAAATTCCGGATTGGATAACTGTGTTAACACTTCTGCTGTTTATAAGCAAAAATACTATAAAGGAAAGATTTCAGTAGGGAAAGGTCTGCAATTGGATTAAGAGCAATGATCCCGATCATATAGATAAGCCCCATTACCCAAGCTGGTAATCGGGGCTATCTTATTAGTTGTTATTATTTTTGGTATGCGGTATGCAATGTAAATTATTCTAATTCTGATTACTACTTATTCCCGTCTGATGATCACCGTCGTTCCAATCGGAACGATCTTGGATAGCTCTAAAACATCTTTGTTGTACATACGTATGCATCCTTTTGACACCAGCCTACCAATCGAAGAAGGGTCATTTGTACCGTGAATACCATAGTGCGGCTTGTTTAGTCCCATCCACATCGCTCCAAACGGTCCACCAGGATTTGGAGCTTTGTTAATAATTCTAAATGTCCCAATCGGAGTTGCTGTGACTATTTTGCCGATACCCACTTTATAGGATTTTATGACCTTGTTGTCTTGTAATAAATGAAGCTGTCTGTTTTTAAGAGAAACGATGATCGAATAAGCCATATTTCTAGCACCCTTTATATATTATTCACTGGTAAATATGACCGTGTTGGAAATCGGAACAAATGTAAAACAAAAGAGAGTATCAAAGTTTACTTTAAAATAGTAGTCTTGCGATACTCTCATATTATCTTCGGGTAACTTTCATTAGCTATTTAGGTGAACTTTCTTTAGTTTGCGCAACGTAGTAAAATAGAGTTATCTATAATTTTGGTGCAAAATTTTTTCAGTCAATTAATCTTTTCAAACAAACATAAGCGATACTTTAACTGGTCTTCTCATGATAAGATTCGACGATTTGATCCAGAAGATGAATGGCTTCGTCCTCGTCAATCTCCTTTACTTGTACCAGTTCGCTTACAAATATTTGTCTTGCACTGCTTAATATCTTGAGATCTTCTGCTCCAAGCTTTACCCTGTGACCTTTACGTATTAAATCACGGATGATCTCGGCGCTTTGATGGATATCACCTGAACGTATTTTCTTTTTATTGATGTCCACACAGTATCTCTGATTAGCATAAATGTTTGGATCGGTATCTTCGTCGTAAAAGGCTTTCAAGATACGATCGATGATGGCGGGTTGAACAATTTTACGTATACCTAATGATGCTGCTTTTTTAATAGGAATCATCAGTTGCGTGTTGATATGGGGTATATTGATAAAATAGTAAAGATTGTTTTCTCCTAAGACTTCTTTCTCTTCTATCGCCTCTATAACGCCTGCCCCGTGCATGGGGTAAAGGATCTTATCGCCAACTTGAAACATCAATGACACCCCCTGTCGCATAATACACTAAGTATAACACATTTTAATCAAAATGAAAAATATATATTTTATCACAATCAATAAAAACATGTCAATATATTCAGGGGCGATTTTGATTGGCTTGTTTTAGAGGTTGATTTTCACATTAGAACCTCGTTGAGATGAGTTTTCAGGGTGTTTGCAGGATATTACTTCGTCAGGATGATGTAAAAGGAGCAGAGATTATGAGGAGAATAGACCAGTACCGCAGCATTCTTGGAGCATTACAAGATTGGGATAATTTTCTGTTAAAAGAAAGTGGTTTGCCGGGGCCCCGTGCCAACCTGGAATTGCTGGAAGCAGTCATTGAAGAGGGGAATGCTGAAAGATTCTCCCACTATTTAACCTACATCGATCATCAGACAGAAGGTTCTGCTCTTGAGTTCTTAGCTGTATGTGGTGTTGCTGGCCAGGGGAAGCTCGTGGTTGAGGGCCAAAAAAATGTTTTGAACTCGTTGCGTTTATATGCTTCGGATTCCAGGTGGAGGATTCGCGAGGCAGTTGCAATAGCCTTGCAACGAGTTGGTGAATTCGACATGGACTTGCTTCTGCAGCACATGGAAATATGGGCTGAAGGGAGCCATTTGGAGAAACGAGCAGTCATAGCCGCATTATGTGAACCCAAATTACTTAAAGAGCAAGATCAAACAAAACAGGTTTTGAAGCTCTTAGACAAAATAACTTTAAGCTTGACCAGTGAAGAAGATAGGAAACAGGAAAACTTCAGGGTCCTCAGAAAAACCTTGGGTTATGGCTGGAGCGTAGCGACCGCTGCCTC
>CAYZDF010000005.1:0-77399 GCA_964477085.1 uncultured Gracilibacteraceae bacterium
TCAGTATCAGTATCAGTATCAGTATCAGTATCAGTATCAGTATCAGTATCAGTATTTGTATCTGTGCCTGTTCCAGTTTCGTCTTCTGTACCAGTAGTTAAAATTTCTGTAGAGGTCGATTCGGTTTCTGCTACTGTACCCGTATTTTCGGTTTGTTCTGTTGGTGTTGTTGCCTCTTCAGCAATAACAGCCTGAGGTCCAACCGTAAAGACTACCCATACACATAGAATGGACAATAATATTTTTTTAAACATCTCTTTACATCTCCTTGTAAATATTTCATCATTTGGTATATAATTCTTCAGGCGAATAAAGTTTAGGAACCCATCCATCTGAATTGATCGTAAGGTCCTACTTATAATAGGAAAAAGACCCCGCTTAACCGAAGTCTTGCGAGGCCTTTTTTGGTTCTAGTATGCATTTTTACCAGAGAATACCACATAGAACGTTTTCCACAGTATCTTCAGGTCCAACCAGATGCTCCAGTTTTCAACATACTCCACATCATACTTAAGCGTCTGGGTTAAAGCCAGCTCACTCCGGCCATTGACCTGGGCAAGACCGGTAACGCCGGGCGGCATATCCAGCCGCTTTCTCTGTTCTGGAGTATACTGTTCTGCAATCTCTGGTACTTCCGGTCTGGGCCCGATGAGGCTCATGGTTCCATTGATGATATTGAGAAGCTGGGGAAGTTCATCAAGACTTGTCTTACGCAGAAATTTTCCGCTTCTGGTAATTCGAGGATCGTCTTTTTCCTGGAAAACAAAGCTATCAGGATCAAACTTTCCTTCTTTTTTCAACTGCTCTATTTTGGCTTTCATCACCGCGTCGGCATTGAGAACCATGGTCCTGAATTTATATATCGTAAATAAATTGCCCTTGATTCCCACTCTTTGTTGACGAAAAATCGAAGGTCCGGAGGAATCAATTCTGATCCAAAGCACGATAAATAACCACAAAGGTGAGATCAATACTAATAAAGGGATGGCAATTAAAAGGTCTAACAGCCTTTTTATCAACAAATCAAAATCACTCCACGAGATCGGGCCGGCTCTTATGCTTACCCCATCTGTTTTTATGAACAACATGACAGTTCTCTGTCTTACCCTTTTCTGTCATTACAATACGATTTCGAGGTTAGATTATAGCGCAATTATATTCTGACGCTCTCTATTACCCGTCTTACTGCCTCTATTACATCCTGGACATCTGTTGCACTCATCCTCGGATAGAGCGGCAGCGAGATGATCCGGTCGAAGACTCCTTCTGCCACAGGTAAGTCACCAAGTTTATAGCCGAAGGTCTCTCTGTAATAGGGATGGAGATGAACCGGGATAAAGTGAACGCTCGTGCCGATGTTTTCTTCTTTAAGAAGCTCGATGAACTCAGCCCTGTCTACCCGTATTCTCTCCAGATTCAACTTGATAATATACAGGTGCCAGGCATGTTGTATATCGTCCTTATTGACTGGAATCTCAAGTTCCGGCATCTGACTGAAAGCTTCATTATACTGCTCTGCTATATGCTCTCTGGCCTTCTGCATGGATTTGAGCTTGGCTAATTGCGTCATTCCCAGGGCTGCCTGGATATCGGTCATATTGTATTTGTATCCGGGGAAATTGATCTCATAGAACCAGGATCCTTTGGCTGAATAACGGTTCCAGGCATTCCGGCTCATACCATGCAGGCTGTAGACTCGGATACGGTCGGCAAGTTCATCATCGTTCGTGGTTACCATCCCGCCTTCACCGGTCATCAGGTTCTTCGTGGCATAGAAGGAGAATGCGGTCGCATCTCCAATACAACCGACCATCTTGCCCTTGTACTGGGAATATACGGCATGGGCAGCATCTTCCAGAACAAACAGCTGATGCTTTTTGGCTATATTTATTATTGAATCCATGTCACAAGGCAGCCCGGCCAAATGTACAGGGATGATGGCCTTAGTATGGGGAGTAATCCTTTCCTCTATCTTGGACGGATCAATATTCATGGTTTGGGGGTCAATATCCACGAAGACCGGTGTTGCTCCGCAATGGATAATAACGTTGGAGGAAGCTGCAAAGGTCATTGGGGTCGTGATGACTTCATCGCCCTCAGCGATCTCTGCTGCTACCAAAGCGGTATGTAACCCTGCCGTACAGGAGTTGACAGCGATGGCATATTTAGCTCCAACATATTCAGCGAAACGCTTTTCAAATTCCACCGTTTTGGGGCCTTTAGTCACCCAATTGGATTTGAGACTGTCCACAACGGCTTCAATATCATCGTCTTCAATGAGGGGCAAATTATAAGGCAACATGTCTTTTCTTCTTTCACTCATCGGTAACTCCCCTTCCTTATATCTACACTAACAATATAAGCTTACTATATGTTCTGCCTAAATCCCATTAATATTCCGGGCTGTTTTTTCGGCAATCAAAAAGTCAAATTTTTATGAATTCAGTGCTCCTAGCCAGGAGCTGATAATGTTCTTCCAGGAATAATGCTTAATCACATAAGCCCTGCCGTTAGTCGCTAGTTCCTGGCATTTTTCCGGGTTAGCCAGAAGCTCCTGGATGGTTCTAGCGAGCAGCTCCGAATTTTCGGGTTCCAGAATTACCCCGCCGTGACTTTCCTTAGCGATCTCTGCTCCTTCACCTTCACCCACATAGATGAGCGGCTGACCGCTTGCCAGGGCAGGAAATACCTTAGAGGGTCTTACCCCTTCGGAAAGCTTATATCGCCTAAGTGTGGACAGATTGATCGTACTGAGGGAGTAATAGCGCGGTATCTCTTCAAGTGGCTGGAAGTCGATAAACCTTACATTGTCCAAGTTTTTCTCCTGAGCCATCTTCTCCAGCCTGGGTCTCTCTGACCCATCACCGACAAAGAGGAAGAGGACGTCTTTCTGATCTCGTAAGATGTCAGCTGCCTCTAAAGCAACCTCGATGCCATGAGCATAGCCCATGGTTCCGGCATAGAGAATAATGCGCTTCCCTTGAACACCCAGTACCTCTTCGAGGGCCACATCCCTTTCTCTCGGTTGAAAGAGGTCTGTATCTACCCCATTGGGAAGAAAGAGAATATCCTCCGCCGCTACACCTTTTTTCTTAAGTCCTTCCACAATGCCCCTGGTCTGAGCGGAAAGCTTGAAAGCCTTACGGTAGAAATATCCTTCCAGCCATTCACTCATCCTAATGAGGTGCTTATTGGTCACCAGTCCCAATTGAACAGCTGATTCCGGCCACAGGTCGGAAACATTGAAAATGTAAGGAGCCTGCTTAACCATAGAAGCAATGATGGCTGAAAACCCTATGAATAACGGCGGAGATTCCACCACGATAAGGTCCTGTCTCCCACTGCGGAAAATCCCGTAGAGAGATGAAAAGACAAAAGAGAAGTAATTAAGCAGCCTCAGCCAAAATCTGCCTCGTTTTACCGGATAGATCCAGGTTCTGAGAACGGTGATGCCCTCCATATCTTCCTTTACAAACATCTTCCCCTGATATTCAGGAGGGATAATACCCGTCGGATGATTAGGAAAAGCAGTAACAACAGTGACATCATGTCCCTGTCCTTTAAGTCCTTTGGCCAATTCCCAAAGCCGAACCTGAGCCGCCCCCTTCTCCGGTGGGAAATATTGAGTTAGAAGCAAAATACGCATATGATCAATCCAACCCCACATCATAATTCCGCCTAAAGCTCATAACCACCAATACCGCACAACTCAGCCAAAGTATCGGATCCTCGAAGAAGCGTCCTTCTCCCTGGGAGCTGATAAAAACAGTTGCTGCCCAAAGGAGGTAACCTGCTCCGACATAATACATATTATTATAATCGTTGAACATACTCAAATAATCATTACTCAAGGAACGAAGCACTATCACTTTACCTAAGAGAACCAGCCAGAGCGCAGTGAGTACGGTGAGGCCAACGATGCCGAGTTCGGCCGCAATCGTGAGGATGGTGGTATGGGAAAGAGTCGCTCCGTCGGAAACTGTTTTAAAAGTACTATAGTCTTTCAAGAACACTGTCTGAAAGGTTCCCAGACCCGTTCCGATAATCGGATTATCCTTGAAAATGGCTATTCCTGCTTTCCATAAGTATAGCCTTTGGGGGTTGGATACTTCCATGTTATGGAAGATAGCAAGCATCCTGTCCCAAATATCAGGCCGGATGAAGAGAACGATGGCTCCGCAGAAAACACCCAAGCCCAGGACCCAGAGCACAGCCTTACGGTTAGGAAGGAAGATCAAAGCTGCAATCAGGATGGCAATAAGGGTTAGGACACCGCCGCGGGAAGAGGTAAGAACCAACTGAGCGAGCAACACAGCAAGAGATGCCATATAGAACATTTTAATACCTTTATCCCTGACATAGAGCTGAAGGACAAAGTTGGCTACAATCCCCAGGACGATATAACGGGCAAAAATATTAGGATCCACAAAAGTGGCATTGATTCTGATTACATTTTCTTTTAACAGGTGCTCGGCCTGCCAGATCAGGTTACCTGTAAACGCTTCGTAGAATGTCAGGGGGGTAAGAGCCAGGGCAGTAATATGTACGGCTTTGAAAGGGAGCAGAGAACGATCTTTATCCATGAGTAAAGCCGCTGAAAGAAAAACAGCAAATAACACCAGAAGTCTGATGGTCTCAGCTACAGTCTTGCCAGAATCTGCCGAATATACAACACTGGCAGTGCCTAAGACCAGATAAACCATGAGAATTATCGTTAAAGGGTCTCTAAGGATATCGCCGAATTTTCGTTTCATTTCCCAGGAAAACAAAAGACGGGAGAATGCGGCTAAGATCAAGGCTACACTTGTAAATCGGGTTAAAGATACCGTTCCCATCATCTTCCCGACCAGCCCCAGATCAGGGTACCAGATGCTGGAGATCTCTAAGGCAACGGCTGCTCCCAGTAAGGGAACCAGCCAAAGCGGTTTTCTGATCATCAATGCTCCCAGAATTAACACTGTGATTGCAAGTACAATCCATTGACCCATTCTTATTCCCCCATTTGTTAATTTATTTTATTCCGGCTATTTTTAGCATGTGCTGAAGTGCATAATTTCCGATCTTTCTAAAATCTTTGTCCAAAGCAATGAGAACAAGACAAAAGACAGTTCCAGCCAATGCTGAAGAGATCATGGGATTTAAGCTTTTGAAGAGCCAGGCACTGACAGCCATCAGAAGAGATGCCACTATAATACTGGGCAGCTGGCGCCAGACCCGAATCTTATAAACCCCTCTCCTGACCAGGATATAATAGCATAAAAAGATATAACCTTCCACGAAGATTAAGGAATAAGCAGCACCGTAAATCCCCAGGTAGGGATAAGACACGAAAATGAGAATAAATAACATCAATACAGCAGTCCCTTGAACGACGGTACGCTGCCATTGGCGATCGGTTGTCGTGAGGACGTCTCCCAGTGAGAAGCTCATGCACTCTAACGCCAGAAGCCAAGATACGATCATGAGGATAGGTATGGATTCATTGAATTTTCCAGCATAAAGCCACTCGGTATAAGGGCCGGCCAGAACAAAGATAAGAGTACTTCCGGCTATCCCAACCGCTGAGAGAACCTTAAAGACTTTTTCGATAATATCCTGGTGTTTATTCTTATCTGACTCGCCTAACTGGTAAAGCACCGGATAGATCGCACTGGTCATCAAACTCGGCAGAAAAACAAGGATAAGTACTAGTTTATAGGCTGCGGAAAAAATCCCCAACTCGACGTTCGTTGTCGTGAGCGACAGGATCAAAATACTCAATTGAGTAAAAACATAGTAAAAAAGTCGGTGAATGCCAAAGGGCAGACCGCCCTTCACCATTGCAGGAAGACTCTTGATTTCTACTTTAGGTATAATCTCCTTCCTTAATGCGAAGTAAAGAAGGATACTGATGATAATATAGCTGAACAAATGGGTAAAGGTCACAGCGACTACTCCCATCCCTGTCAAGACCACAACCATGGTAAATAAGGCAATGAGCAGTGTTGTGAGAAATTGATAAATGGCTGCCAGATAGAGCTTCTGTACAGCTTGATAGTAGTTATATACTGATTGATTTATAGCATTGAAGCAAACCGCTATCCCGACAAAGGCAATCATGGTTTTGACCGTCACGCTATACCCAGCAGGATACATGAAAATTAACATGAGAATATAGCATATGATTACAGTGATGCTTTTGAAAAATAGCGTATTGCCAAAATACTTGGGAAGGACGGACAAATCCCGCGATCCCTCCTGAACCATGAGTTGACTGATTCCCAACTCGGCAAAAAGAATAAAGGTTCCCACGTAGGCATAAGCTGCAGAATAGTCTCCATAAGGTCCCGGCCCTAAATATCGCGTCACAACGATTCCAACAACGGCAGCGATAGCCTTGGCCAGAATCCCTGAAATTCCTAAAGCAGTGGAGTTTTTAATAATTAGACGGGTATCCATATCTATCACTTCAATTCAGGTATTTTTAAATAATCGACCGTACTGTTTTTAGGCCGGAAGTGTATTAAAGATATATTTTGTCTATAGTTATTCCAAACACTTCTCGTAAACCTTGATCGTTTGTTGAGCATTCTTTTCCCAGGTGAAATTATCGTAAACGAGCTTACGGCCTTTACTTCCCATCTCTTCTGCTAAATCAGGGTTTACCAATAATTTTTGTAAAGCTAACCTCACATCTGCAGTATTTCTGGGGCGAACTGTCAGGCCAATTCGTTCTTTTTCGATGAGGGAGGCAATCCCTTCTCCTTCAGTTCCGATGACCGGTTTGCCATGGGCTAAAGCTTCCAGGTAGACAACCCCAAAAGCTTCATCCCAGCTGGGCATGACAAAGATATCACAGTTTGCTATCTCTTGCATGGCCCTAGCATGGTGAAGGCTGCCTAAGAATTCAACATGATCCTCAAGACCCAGTTCTTTGACTTTTGCTTCAAGGGTTTCCCTTTCAGCCCCATCACCAACAATCCGATAGACCAGATCCGGATAGGATTGCACTAAACCTGTTTTCCCCGCCAGAGCTTCTAAGATATAAATATGCCCTTTCGGTTTGCGAAGAAACCCTACCGTCACAAGAACAGGCCTGCTCCCGGAAGAGGTACTCCCTTCTGAGACATCTTCCAGGTTCACACCATTATAGATGACGTTGTACTTATCCAGATTATCGGCCCATTGTTCAAGCCCATAGTTGGCTTTCAGTTTATCACTCACCAGGATTACTTGCCTGGCTCGTCTCAGGGTATTTTTGACACTTGCCGCACATCGGGGAGAACGCCTTAAGGTATGGGCGAAGTCTTGTCCATGGATCGTAACGACGACCGGTAAGTTGTACTTCTCCCCTATAGCTGCCGCTGCCGCTCCGTCAGGATGAGCAACATGGGCGTGAATGAGGTCAGGCTTCTTTTCCTTGACCAATTGATCGATCAGTTTAGCCATACCCTTTTGATAAGTCACATCGTAATAGGCAAAGAAATACCCGTTGGGCAATTCAATAACTTTGGGATGGTAAATCTCCATTCCTTGATGCCTCTCGAATTCTGGTACCCGTGCATATCTTCCCCAAACCCCAGCATTACGCAGAAAGCTTGGAAACCAAGGCGTCGGATTAACTAACGTGACGTTTACTCCCTGAGAGGCAAGTGCTTCGATTTGCTTTTGCACAAAGATCCCACTGAGAGGTTGTGCGATGGTGGGATACATATGAGAGATGACGATCACATTCATAGGGAACGTTCCTTTTCTTTGAGATATAAATTTACGACAGCTCACAACATAATAGCGTATTATAATTGTGTACTTATAATTTCAAACTTATGGTTTGGCCTTCAGAACATCCGAATACAACTTAAGAAGCTTAGACTCTTCACTTTCCCATGAGTATTTTTGCTGAAAAGCATCCCAACTATTCCGGGCATAAGTTAAAGCCTTTTCTGGATTATCGATCAGATAACAGATCTCTTCAGCCAGTGATTTGGGATCTGCAGGCTTGACCAAACGACCACAATCGTTTTGATTAATGATGCTCTCGATATAGCCAAAACGCGAACCGACAACCGGCAGTCCTGCAGCCATGTATTCAATCAGTTTGACTGGTATAGCCTTCTGATAATTGAGGGTGGGCAGCAGCGGGACCAACGCGATATGGCTGTTTTTTAATATACCAGGAACCTCACTGTAAGGTATCTTCCCTCGTATGCTGATATTTCCTCTTCTTAACCAATCTTCCAGCGGGAGGTATTTGTCAGAGATTCCCCCCAGATCCACATTCCCAACCAAGTCACAAACGGCTTGGGGATGCTTCTCCCGAACTAAGGGCATCGCTTCCAGGATAGTTTCCAGACCTCTTTCCTTGTTGATGCCACCCAAGTATAGGATATGAGGTTGAGATCCCCAATCTTTTATTCCGTCAATAGGTCTGTCGAAAACAAATTGCTCCCTTAAAGGGAAATTAAACAAACTAACCCCAATCGGGTTATACTCTTTAAACTGAGCTTCCATATGTTCATTAACGGTAATGATCCCTGCAAATTTACGGGCCGAGCTTTTCTCCAGTTTATCAAATAAGGAAGAGGCTACGTTTCTTAAAGGAACCGGAAGCCAGTAGCGTGTCTTGAGGCTGTCTGCGTAGTATTCATGCACATCGTAAATGACCGGCTTTCTTAGTTTAGCTTGTACCCTTAAGCCAATCGGGATGAGATCAGGGTCATGGAAGTGATAAATATCAGCTTTCTCATCAAGTGAAGCCTTGTAGATTTTTCCAAGGTTAAGAAACCTCTGCACCCGGCCCTTAAAAGCAGGTACATAACGGATGCGGATGCCTTCAACCACTTCCTCTTCTGCTTGTCTGAAGGTAGGCTTAGCCTCCCCCAAAGGATGAGGTGCGATAAGCACGACATCATAACCAGCCTTTTTTAAGGAATGAGCTTCTTTATAAAAGATACGCGCATCCAAAGGGGGATGAGCAGATGTTAAGATTCCGATTTTCAACTTTCTTCCCTCACAGTGTTATAGGCAAAGCCGATAATGATCCCCAGAATAGTCATCAACTGCAGATGATAGAATACACCGGCCATAAAGTTGTAGACAAAGATAGCAGGTAAGAGAGCAATATAGGCGACAGCCCACCACGTCTTGAGATCAAAACGATCGAGCTGTAATCGGCCGGCTTTTTCTCTAATTCGTTTAAAGGCTAGAATCCAGGGCTGAAGGAAAAACCAAAGATAGATAGCGAGCCCCACAAATCCGTATCTCCTGGTATAGAGGGCATATTCGTTATCTACAACGGTCGTCATCACGTATTTCTGTGTACCCCAGCCAAAAACAGGGGATTCCCAGATGGTTCCCACTGCAGTACCGAGACGTTCCACATGTCCCTGGAAGGAAGTACTGTTGGAAAAGTCCAGACCTTCATTAAGCCTCAGGAAGAAATCATCGGAAGCGGTAACAAAGAGAAGCATGGTTAAAACAAACAGGGCCGCTATCCGAATCATAATCTTTTTGCTTTTACCGTAATAAATAAAGGCCCAGATACTAAGAATTGAAAAAACAACGGCTATCCCAAAAAGAGAAGTACGGGAAATAGTGAGAAACTCAAGCTTAATGACGAGTCCAATAAGTATAAAAAGCGCGATGGGAAATCTATTCTTGGAATCAACAAAATAGTAATGGGAGACCAAAAAAGCCAGAGCCATGACGGTTAAAATCCCAAAAACATTCGGATTATCAAAAGTTCCTAAGACCCTCGCCGGATTACCCACGATCAAATGCTCCCAGTGGCTTTGATTGAAGTAAGGCGCCAGCCAGGTATTCAAATTGAGGATGTTAAGGTGCTGACCCCAGCCGAATAGAATCAAGAAAGCCAGTCCGCTCAAGAAAGCTGTCTTAAAGAAATCGAAGTCTTTACGGAAATCAATGGATAGAGTCAAGGTGATCACACAAAAAATTTTAAAAAAAGTGACAAGTTCCATGACATCTCTCATGCCATAGTAGCCTGCGCCTCTGATGACTACTCCATAAATATTGGACACGATGTAAGAAGCGACCAAAAGACCAAAAAGAATAATCACACGCTTCAGGCCCTGCTTCTGCACCTTTAGTTCTTCTCTCTCTTCCCTTTTAAAACGGAACCGATTCAAGATAAAAGCTAAGACATTGAACCCAAAAACCCCGAATAATAACATCTCATCCAAGCGGATATTGGGCAGAGACGGATGAATTTCAAACGAGGGTAAGATTATTGCTGAAAGCATAACTGTAACAAGTAAGAACAGCCTTGTTTCGTTCTTCCTTGTGATGCCGTTATTCCAGAACATTTTTCCTCCTTATAGCAACGTCCTAAACACTGAGAAGGTTTTTTCCTGTTTTACTTGGAGAAGACTTTAAGAATGACATCAACGATTTTTTCTTGCTGTTCCAGGGTTAATTCCGGATAGCAAGGAATAGCGATACCCTGGGTACAAGCTTCTTCTGCTATAGGCAGGTCGCCCTGCTTATAGCCAAGATATGCAAAAGCATTCTGCAGATGGAGCGGGAGCGGATAATAAATGCCGCTGGCAATCCCCTTTTCATGTAAGGCCATGGCGATAGCCTCCCTGTCATCTGATCTTAAAACATAGAGGTGATAAGCATGCTTGGTGTCCGGATGTTTTCCAGGCAGGATCATTTTTCCTTCTTCGGCCAGCGGAGCCAAGAGACGGTCATAGACAGCAGCCTTTTCTCTCCGGGCCTCATTCCATTGATCTAAGTACTGGAATTTGACCCTGAGGATCGCCGCTTGAATCTCATCCAGGCGACTGTTATACCCAACTTCTTCATGATAGTATTTGGTCTTACAGCCATGGAAACGTAAGGTTCTGGCTTTATCCGCTATCTGGTCATCACTGGTCACGATCATGCCGCCATCACCATAGGCGCCTAGGTTCTTGGTCGGAAAGAAACTGAACGTACCTGCATCTCCGATAGATCCGGCTTTTTGTCCTTTGTATTCTGCCCCGATAGCTTGTGCTGAATCTTCGATCACTTTAAGATTATATTTCTGAGCGATGGCCATGAGTGGTTCCATCTCTACCATCTGGCCAAAAATATGCACAGGAATAACCCCTTTGGTTCGGGGGGAGATTCTCTCTTCCAATTTTCGAACATCTATGTTAAGCGTAATGGGATCGATATCGACAAATACGGGTGTGGCTCCTACGTTAGCTATCGTTTCGGCTGAGGCGAAGAACGTAAAGGGGCTTGTGATGACTTCATCACCAGGTCCAATCTTGCAGGCCTGAAGGGCTAAGACCAAGGCATCTGTCCCATTGGCAACGGCAATGGCATACTTTGTTCCGCAGTATGCCGCAATTTCCTCCTCTAAGGCTTTCATCTCTGGACCGAGGATAAATCTGCAAGAATCAAGAACCCCAAGCACAGCTTGATCAATATCATTTTTTATGGCTAAATATTGAGCCTTTAAATCCAATAACGGAATGGACACTTTACATTCTCCTTTCTGACGGCCATAGATGGCCTAATGTCGCAGTGCCTTGAAAGGCAAGGAGCGACTACCGGTGGCAACCCAACTCCTACTTAGACTACACCGAATACATCTATATTTCAAGATATGAGAACTTGACTTCTTTAATTAAGTTCAGAGAGTTTTGACTATCCGTTATTCTCTGCCAATTCTTCTGCGGGAACATCCCTGAGTTCTTTAGCCGGGAAGCCTTTGATGACTTTACGCGGAGATGTATCCTTGGTCACAAGAGAACCTGCAGCGACGAATGTTTCCTCTGCCACTTCCACTCCTGGGAGAAGGATGGCTCCTCCACCAATCCTTGCGCCTTTCCTGATCGTGGCTCCTTTAATGTATTGAAATCGTTTCTCAGTCCTGCCCATATAATTGTCATTAGTAGTAGTCACCATGGGAGCGATAAAGACTCGCTCCTCTATTTCCATATAAGCAGTGATATAAGAACCGGTCTGAATCTTGGTATAAGCACCGATCTTGGTATCATTTTCCACCGCACTGCCACTGCCGACGACAACTTTATCCCCTAATAAGCAACGTTCCCGGATCAGGGCCCGATCTCCGACAAATACGCTGTTTCCAAGTATAGTCCCTGAATAGACAACAGCCGAACAACCAATGGTACAGTTATCCCCCACTAAAAGAGGGGAAAGATCAGCTTGTTTCTTTACCGTACTGGTAGAGGCTGCCCGCGGAGGTCTGCCGACCGCAGAATTGCTTCCGATATAGGTTCCTTCTCCAATTACAGCTTCGGGATACACGGCAGTATGATCACCAATCACCACAGCAGCTTTAACAGTTGCTCCTTCTCCGATCGTAACATGGGAGCCCAGTTTAACGTTTTTTCCAATTTGCGATCGATCAGCGATAATACACCCTGGGGAGAGAACTGAGCCGCTGCCAATGACAGCATTTTCCCCGATCATACAAAAAGGTGCTATAGAAACTTCGCTCCCAATGACGGCTGTAGCAGAAATCACCGCACTGGGGTGGATATGTACACTCAAACTAAGACCTTCTTTCCTTTTAATCCTCTATCATTACACTATTATATCCCCTTTGGGGATACATCCTTATTCAACCCTATCGGGTCTAATTCTCGATTCCTTTTACAGTTTTATTCCTTGAAACAGGATGTCCGTTACTTCTATATTATGACACAAAATTAGAATGAAACAAATAATGTCATTATTTATCTTTTTTATTCCAGATTTTTCTCATTTATTCATAACAATATGCAGAACGTGTGATCACATATTCTTCAACTATAAACATAATTCTTTCATTTAAGTTATATAAATTACCGAAGACCAAATTTCCATTTATTTACAAGGAGGATGTGTCTATGATTAGGAAGTACTGCCCCCTGTGCTTGACTTACTCTTATTCGGCTTCAACAAAAAGTCCTTGGTTATGCGCAACCTGTCAACTGGATTTATCAGCAGAACCCTTTTTACAAATCGATGAAAAAGCAGCAGCCGATACAGAGCAAAATGACCAGAAAATACCTCTCATTATATCAGAAAGCGGCTTTAGCCAATAGGTTAAAGCCACTTTTTTGTGTAATGACGCGTTTCGAATTTGTTATTGGCTGGAATACCTACATGGGAAAGCTTTCATAACGTTCCCAAGTCTCCACGATACGCACTGCCTGGTAGTAGTCATAGCCTTTACCGATCAGATAGGCTATGAGGGCGGCTTCCGTGGCAGCATGTTTCACACTCACCGGCCTGGCTTCCCTCAGACTGTGCCTGACAGCTGGCATGACCTGCATAATCACACGGTTATAGTCTGGTATCATCGGAGGTACTCCTGGGCCGGTTCCATCATAGGGCGGTCTCATACTATATCTCCTTTCCGGCTTGGTGTGATATTACATTATGTTCACACCGGAAAGGAGGTGAATTTTTTACACCACAATGTCTTCGATCAGGGGCAGCTTTACTGGCTGACCCGTTTCCTGGCATCGATATATGGCTAAAATGATCTCCAAGGCCTTGCGGCCTTCTTCGCCGGGAACTGCCGGGAGTCTCTCATCTTTAATCGCCTGAATCATATCTTCAATGATCTCTTTGTGACCGAAACCATAGACAGTAGGTGGATCATTTTCCTGGGCAGCGAAGATCTGTTCCTTTTCCTCTTCATTTTGCGGGAATTCCCAGACTTCGACTCGGTTGACAGCAATGCCGCCGATGATCACGGATCCGGTTTCACCGAAGATATTGATGGTTTCTTCAATATTTTTAGGA
This sequence comes from uncultured Gracilibacteraceae bacterium, assembly GCA_964477085.1. Taxonomy (GTDB): domain Bacteria; phylum Bacillota; class Desulfitobacteriia; order Desulfitobacteriales; family Syntrophobotulaceae; genus Dichloromethanomonas. The sequence goes on from CAYZDF010000005.1 coordinate 13,753, forward strand.
TAGATAGTAGTAGCCGCTTCGATCAGTCCAATCGCACCATTTTTGAATTTGATGACCGCACCGGCGACATCTTCCATCTCAATTTTTCTCAGGGCTGTAGTGGTATAACCATATACGGATTCTACCGGTCCCATCATCCACTGCAGGAGATCGATATTGTGGATGGATTGATTCATCAGTACCCCGCCATCCTGAAGCTTGGTTCCCCGCCAAGGTGCCTGGGTGTAGTATTCCTGGTTACGGTTCCAACGAACGCTGGCTTGACCATGGGTAAGCTTACCAAAGCGACCTTTTTCCAAAGCAGTTCTTAACAGCTTAATGGATTTATTAAAACGATTCTGATGGATAACCCCCAGCTTAACACCGCATTCCTTACATGTCTTAATCAGCAAATCCGCTTCAACAAGTGTCATGGACATAGGCTTCTCCACCATCACATGCTTTCCAGCCTTTGCTGCAGCTATTCCGATCTCAGCATGGTTACCACTGGGGGTAGCGATGGTGACAACATCGATATCCTCTCTGGACAGAAGTTCGTTGTAATCCAGATAAGGCTGAGCATTATATTTGCGGGCAAACTCCTCAGCTCTTTCCGATACAATATCACAGACAGCAATCAGTTCGGCTTCTGGGATAGCCATAATGGATTCCGTATGTTTTGAGGCGATCCTGCCGCATCCAATTACACCAAAACCAAACTTTTCCTTTGTTTTCAACTTCGAACAACTCCCTAGATTTTATAAATCTTTTCCCTCATCTTGCTTACATCTTTGGTGGCATTGCGGGTATCCACCACAAGCTGAGAATGCTCTACGACGTAATTGTAATCAATATCACTGTGATCGGTGATAATCAGAACGCAATCAGCAGCAACAAGTTTCTCGAGGGTCAGTTCTACGCTCTCTAAGTGGATGGTACTGCCGCCATGCGGCTCGATCACTGGAATGTAGGGGTCGTGATACGTAATGTTAGCACCTTCTTTACGCAAACGCTCCATGATAATCAGAGCCGGTGATTCACGTACGTCATCAATGTCTTTCTTATAGGCAACACCCAGAATCAGGATGTTGGCATCCTTCATCGCTTTCTTATTTTGGTTCAAGGCCCGATAGACCTTGTTGACAACATAGTAAGAAACTTCAACATTGATCTCGCCAGCCAATTCGATAAAGCGGGTATGGAAATCATACTCCCTGGCTTTCCATGTCAGATAGAAGGGATCGATCGGTATACAGTGTCCTCCTACACCTGGTCCCGGGTAGAAGGTATGGATACCAAAAGGCTTTGTGGAAGCTGCCTCGACAACCTCCCATACATCCAGACCCATCCGGTCACACAAAAGCATCATTTCATTGACCAGAGCGATATTGACAGCACGATAGGTGTTTTCGAAAACTTTGGTAAGTTCAGCTGCACCGGGTGAACTTACAGGAACGACGTTTACTATAGTCTGCGCATATAAAGTATAGGATATCTCCAGGCAGTAAGGGGTAACGCCACCAACCACTTTAGACGTATTTTTGGTGGAAAAGCGTTTATTCCCCGGATCCACCCTCTCCGGCGAGAAGGCTAAGAAGAAATCCAGACCGACTTTAAGTCCTGATGTTTCCAGGATTGGCAGAATGACTTCCTCGGTGGTACCGGGGTAAGTTGTACTCTCTAACGTAATCAGTTGACCCGGGCGGATATATTTGGCAATCTGTTCAGCAGAAGCTTTCATGTAAGAGATATCAGGGTCACGAGTGATGGTGAGTGGTGTAGGTACACAGATGATGATGACATCACAGTCTGCAATCCTGGAGAAATCTGTGGTTGCTCTGATAATCCGTTTCTCAGCTAGTTCTTTAAGTTCATGGTCTTTGACATCACCTATATAATTCTGACCAGCGTCCACCTTAGCGACTCTATCCTGGTTGATATCAAAGCCAAGCACAGGAAAGCCTACCTTCCCTTTTTCCACTGCCAAGGGCAGACCCACATATCCCAGACCGATAACCCCTATCTGGGCAGTATGATTCTCGACCTTTTTCTTAAGTTCCAAAGCTATTGTATCTTTCTCTGTGATGACCTGTTTGACTTGTAACATGGACAGGTACCTCCTTAATATATCTCTGACGTTGCGTGGGGTGGTTGAGAGTTGATCTAGTCTCCTGTTTTCTGTCTGAAGGTAGGAATCAACTGCCGGATGGCATCTTCTATCTCTTCCCTTGCCAGATAACTTCCGCGCTCACGTATCGTCTCCAAGAGCTGTGCGATATCGTCACTTTGAATATGATTGGGTCTGGCTACAAAGATACGTTTATGTTTGGTAGCCGTGGTTCCCTCTTCCGAGGTGAGCAGTTCTTCGAAGAGTTTTTCACCGGGCCTGATACCCGTAAATTCAATCTTGATATCTTTATCCGGTTCTAATCCAGACAGACGGATCAGGTCTTTGGCCAGGTTGACGATCTTAACCGGTTTACCCATATCGAGAATAAAGATCTCACCCCCTGAAGCCATGGCACCGGCCTGAATGACCAACTGACTGGCTTCGGGTATCGTCATAAAGTAGCGGGTCATGTTAGGATCCGTAACAGTCACCGGGCCACCCGCACTTATCTGCTTTTTAAAAGTAGGAATAACACTGCCTCTGCTTCCCAGGACATTTCCGAAACGGACTGCAACAAACTTAGTCTCTGATCTTCGGTGGAAGTCTTGAATGATCATCTCTGCGATACGCTTGGAAGCACCCATCACACTGGTAGGATTCACGGCCTTATCTGTCGAAATTAGGACGAAGGTTTTGACACCGACCCGATCAGCTGCTGCAGCCAGATTATATGTACCCAGGATGTTATTTTTCAACGCTTCCTCAGGATTACCCTCCATCAAGGGCACATGCTTGTGGGCTGCGGCATGAAAGATAACAGAAGGCTTGTACCTCTCAAAAACAAGTTGAACCTTTTCCCGATCCTTGATATCGAAAATCTCGGTCGCAACGGGATGCGCCTTGAGCTCCTGCTCTATATCAAAAATACTATTCTCCCCATGGCCGGTGAAGATAAGTTTAGCGGGATGGAATCGAACAATCTGCCTGCAGAGTTCGGAGCCAATCGAACCTCCGGCCCCAGTTACCAGAACAGTCTGGCCTTTTAAATACTCAGCGACTTCGTCCAGGTCAAGCGATACAGGCTCACGTCCCAGGAGATCTTCCACCTGCACTTCACGAATCGAGCTTACCGTTAATTTTCCGCTGAGGATATCGTGCACACCCGGTAGGATTTTCAGAGTAGAAGCCTTGGTCTCTTTACATATTTCAACGATTTCCCTGATGGCATCCCCCGATGCTGAGGGAATGGCAATAATAATCTCATCGACATCATATTGTTCGACTACCCTGGGAATATCTTCTCTCGCTCCCAAAACGGGAAAACCCTGAAGATGAAGATTGATTTTATTCTTACTGTCATCAATAAATCCGACAGGCATTCCTTCATGGAAGTCTCTTTTTTTGAGTTCGCGCAGAGCAAGCACTCCGGCATCTCCGGCTCCAATTATGAGTACTTTGCGTTGGTCTTTATTTCTAACGGTAAAGATGGAGTTCTCCTGTCTTATGCGCTGACTAAAGCGGAATCCTCCTGAGAAGAAGATGACCAATAACAGAAACAGGACGCTTACCGAATGGGGCAGTCTCATGGGGGAAATAAAATAAACGACGGAAACCGTAACAGCAGCACCAACTACCACCGCATAGACGATGGACAGAAGTTCTCCTACACTGGCGTACCGCCAGATGTTGCGATATAGACCAAAAAGATGAAAACATACTAAAAGTACAACTGTCGCAACCAATGCTGCATTCTGGTAAGTCTTCACATATTCTGCAGGCAGACTATCTTCAAAACGAAGATAAAAACTCCCAAAAAGCGCTAGGTTAATCAAAAGGGCATCGAGAAGCATGAAAAAGAAGGTCCGTTTGGGATGTGACACTATTCTTTCCTTCCTTTCCACTTAGAATGAGTTTTTACCGTTTATCAGTTTACTACAGTTTCCCCTAATTTACAATCAAGGAGACCTTTAAAGGAGACAAGGGGGGGAGACAAGGGGGGGAGACAAGGGGACGGTTCTCTTGTCTCACTTGTATCGTTTACTAATTAATCTTTAAGGAATCTGTTAACTTTACTCTTATCTATCTCAGCGATCTCAGCAATTTTCCTGATTGATAAACCTGATTGCTCTTTGAATTGTATAATGATTTCTCGCAGAACTGTTCTTGGTACTGTATCCTCACTTTTTATCTGCCTGTTACCTAGTATCTCAAGGAATAACTTCTTCGCCTCGTTCTCATCCAGGGAGTCCTTTTCATCAAGGTCAAGATAAGACTCAGACGATTCGAAATTCATAAATTCAACAAATAGTTTCTTAGCTTTCTGTGGCTGTTGGTCAAATAACTCTAGTATGATCTCCTTATCAACGATAGGGTGCCTGGGGACTTCTTGGTTGACATAAGCATGGTAGGAACTCCATGGGTATTCTCTGATATCATTAACTATTCCAGCTTTGAGAGGATTTCGATGAATATACCTGGCTAAGGAAAGTAAATAGCTATCACTACCAACCACTTCGCTTCGGAAACGGTCCTGAAACAAATGACCAACGCGCTTATATTTTTTATTGAAATAATGAACATAACTAACATTTATTTTTTGCATAATTCTAGCTATCTCTTCCATTTCTTCTTTAATCAACAGATGGACATGATTGTCCATGAAACAATAGGCTAATAAAAGGAAAGCATCATTTTGCTTTTTGAAGTATAGTGTCTGTAAAAATCTGTCTTTATCCTCAGCATCAAGGAATATATCTTTCCTTTCATTTCCTCGAATCATGACATGGTAGTATCCAGTATCACTTTTTAATCTTTGAATTCTCGGCATTATTCATCACCAAGAACATTGTAAGTTGGATATATTTTCCATGTCAACAAAAACCTACAAATTTTATTTAAAGTCTTTGATTTAAAAAAACAAGATAAAAATGAGACAAAGGGAGACAAAAGAACCGTCCCCTTGTCTCACCTCACCCTTGTCTCACTTGTCTCAGTCCCCTTGTCTCAGTCTCACCCTTGTCTCACTTGTCTCAGTCTTTGTTGTCAGATCTTTTGATTATTAAGTATAGTTTTAATCTTGATGATACTTCTGTCAGTTATGGCTGAAGGACCGCCGATGGCTTCAAGTTGTACGTTACTGGGTAGTGTTTGAATGTACTTTTCTGTGGTTGAACCCGTTCCTGGACCGTCGGGTGAGATGAGGAGAATCGGTGAACCAGTCTTGGATGCCAGAGCAGCACCTGCTAAAGCATCAGGAAAGTTGTTTCCTGTTACCAGGAAAATCTTCATGATGTCAGGGTATAATCCTTGAAGAATTTGGGTTGATGTTTCATAGCGGTCTTTTCCAGAAAATCGTGTAATATTTTCCTGAGTTAAACCGGTTACTTCCTGTACCTTCTGGACGAGTTCGGATGAAACAACTTGTTCCCCGCCGGCGACGTATACGAAACTCGGGCTTAAGTTTCTTAGAACACCTTCTGTTGACTCTGGAAGTTTGTCTTTATCCACGAGCAGTAAGGGGTAACTCTCAGCTGCAGCCGCTGAAGCCAGACTTAGGGCATCTGGGAAGTTGCAGCCGGTAGCGATCGCTACTCCACTGGCTTGGGGAAATTGGGCAGCGATCAAAGCAGCAGTCTCAAACCTGTCCTTCCCTGCTATCCTCTGGAAATCATCAGTCCAGTAAAGTAATTCCTTCAGTTGATTTTCCACATGATCGGAGATAGCTGATTTACCTCCGAGGATAATGATTTTGAGGGGCTTTAATCGGAGTAAAGCTTCTTGAACTCTAGGATCGAGGCTATTGCTTGGTGTGATTAGGATGGGTGCATTATACTTCTTGGCTAAAGATGCTCCGGCCAAGGCATCTGGGAAATCCTCAGACTTGGCAATAACTACGGTTTCGGTACCATATGGCCACCCTTGTTCTGCTATCTTTACCGTTGTATCAATACGGTCTGTACCCGAAATTCTTGGCACCGTTTGCAGTAAAGCTAATTCTGCACTACTGAATACAGGAGCAGCCATCTTGTAAGCAGCATAATGAATTGGCTGAGGCGTGTTCCAGGTTACGCCCTTCGATGGTACTGTTCCTGCCGGCAAAGAAGATTTGGGAACCGGCGTAATGCGAACAGGTGTGACAACACCCTTGTGAAATTCTTTAGCAATCAAATCAAGAATCTTATCCTGGTATGCTATTCTGCCCGCAGCTGCTGCATTATTGGGATTATTGCGTGTTGACCAGGTATTGTAAGCCCAGATGGCAAAGTACCAGTTCTCAAGCTTGGCCTTGTCACCATCTCCTATCTGCGGTGTCATATTCCACTTAGAGATAAGGACGTCTGCGCCATAAGCAATGTTGAATTCTATATCATTTTTTAATTTACTGACGAAAGCAGTATCTGCAGGGTTATAGGTTCCAACCTGCATAATACCAAGATAAGGTGTTCGGCTGGCATAGTTGGCAACCACGTTTCCGTTACTATCCCATTGACGCCATCCTGATTCAACATAAGCGATAGCTTTGAGAATCTCGGCGGGAACTTGCTTTTCTTGAGCAACTTTATCAAAGATCTTGGCTATCTCTTCCAAAGAGGGGTTTTGTCCAGCATTGGCCGCACGAGGAATACCGGGTAATACCAGGCAAACAATGAGGAGTATAGTAAGAATCATTTTTAAATTTCTTTTCTGATTACTCATTTTGCCTCCATAAATTATAAATAAGATGATTAAAGATGGTAATAATCGAAATCAACACGTAGCAGAATTAAACCTTATCCGTTAAGCCTGGGATAAACATTTAACATAAAATATTCGTTATTAACAACTGATTTCCTTTAATCAATTATTTCCAACTCTTAATCCATACTGAGTTGTCATCGGAATACTTGTCTGGTATAACGTATTCACGGTTGTAAAGAATGTGCCGGTATATGCCAGTGTCTTCTATTGTTTGTCAAAAAAATGCCCAGCTAAGTGTGATAACTTGGTCGGGCATTGTCTGGCTCTTAATGATTCTTGGTTATAAGGCTTTGCTCTTTGATTATTGTTGCTAAATATGTTTAAGTAAATATCTCACCTGCTTAACGGTGTCTTCGGTGATATTGCTTTCTCCGCCAATGACTTTAAGATTGGTAGATGCCGGCATAGTTCTTAGATATTGCTCTGTCGGACCATTGATAGTGAAACCCAGTGGGGAAACGAGTAATAGACACGCATTTCGTGTCGCTGCTAAAGCACCAGCTGCCAAAGGGTCAGTATAACTTTGTCCGGTAGCAATAAAGATTTCCTCTGTTCTGGGGTAGAAGGTCTGGGCGATTTTCACAGAAGTCTCATACCGGTTACTGCCTTGAATTCTAACGATGCTTTCATTAGAAGCACCTGATATCTGAGCAATCTGTTCAACGACTTTGGTCGATACGGCCGCTTCTCCTCCGGCAATATATAACTTATTGGGCAAGAGCTGCTGAATCATATTTTTAGTCACTTCGGGTATTTCTTGAGATGTGACCAATAAAAGCGGCATATCCCCACTGGCTGCAGCTGAAGCAAGGCTTAAAGCATCAGGAAAATCCATACCGGTAGCGACAGCTAATCCATTTTCTTTGGGGAATTGCTGAGCGATCAGGGCTGATGTCTCAAATCTGTTCTGTCCGGCAATTCTCTCAATCGTACTTTCCCAATAAAGAACCTCATCCAGCTTACTCTCGACTGCACTGCTGACTGCACCTTCTCCGCCGAGAATGATAGCCTTAAGTGGTTTAAGTTTTTGAAGGACTTCAATAACCTCTTCGTTTAGTTCATTGGGATCCGTTATCAGAATGGGTGCATTATTCATCTTTGCCAGGGGCACACCGGATAAAGCATCCGGAAAATCGTCGGAACGTGTAATAATCACGGTCTCAGTGCCATAGGGCCAACCGTCTAAAGCGATTTGATTAACGGTATCAATCCTGTTCTGTCCCGCGATTCGGTAATAGGACCCAAGCGCAGCTCCACGGCTGGGGTCATCCCCGACACCAACATTTAAATCACCCAGAATATATGGTTCAGGTGTATTCCAGGTCTGACTTTTCTTAGGTACAGTCCCTAAGGGAATAAGCTCCGGCGGGATGGGCGTGATCTGAACGGCTGTTACCACTCCTGAGTAATACTCGGTGGCTGCTTTTCTTATAATGGCATCCTGGTAGGCCACTTTCCCCCGGGCCGCTGCATTATTGGGATTATTGACCGTCCCCCAGCTGTTATAAGCCCAAAGGGCGAAATACCAATTCTCCAGCTTGTTACGGTCTCCATCTCCGATCTTGGGAACCATGTTCCACTTAGCATTCAAGAGGTCAGCACCGTATGCAATATTGAAATCAATATCATATTTCAATTTATTTACGAGTTCGGTATCGTCGGGATTATAGCTGGTTACCTGCATAATTCCTAGTCCTGGACGCGGTCCGGCATTATTGGTCACGACGTTGCCATTCTTGTCAAATTGTCTCCAACCTGTCTCGCAAAAAGCAATAGCCTTCAAAATAACACTGGGTATACCCTTTGATCGGGATATAATCTCTATTTTACGCGCAGTTTCTTCTAAGGATGGATTCTGATAAGCCTGAATCTCAGCCCCCTGGATGGGACTGGCGTAAAAGGGCAAAACCAAAAGCACTGCCAGCAGAACTACCAGCAACCTTGGTTTTCTTTTAGACATCTTACTCTCTCCTTCAAAATTATACTATTAAGCTGGACACTCAATCGCAGAAACCATAAAGTTGAACAAATAATAACAACTTAAGAGTTATATCTTAAGTTGTTATATTTCGCCATTTTCTTATTATTTCCTGCCAAGGGTTAAATCACAGTTTCTCCCGTGATCATCCATTTGGAATCTATCTTAACAAGATTAGCTCTGACATGAACGAAGTGTTCGAACTTTTCACCGACAGGATATTCTTCATCGAGATCAAAATCACTGACTGTATACCTATAGATGGCGTTGACTGTCGCTGAATATTTATCAGCTGATTCAATATCCACATCATCAAAACTCACATCACTGACATATAGACCTATTCCTTTAGAGATATACTTTTCAGCTTTTCTAATATGACTTTCCATAATCTCCCCAGTGTAAGCACTGCCAATAGTTGATCTGAAAGTTGGCATATCCTTAACCTTCCAGGCATCAAACAGGATCCCTAGTGCCTGTTTATAATCTGAAACAATTCTGTCTTGTTCTGTTATGCTTATAGCAATTGAATTCTTATCCTGATCGCTGACGGAATTGTCCCCGGTCAGACTTCCTATCCCTGCATCATGCCCTTTAATATTGGGATCAGGCAGTTCATATTTGGGAATATCAGCTTTCATAGCATTGACTTTCGCTGCATTTTCTTTCTCCGGTTGGTTTACACCCGGTTGAATACTTGATCCCAAATACATATGTCCCACAAAACCCAAAGCAATACCCAAACAAAATATTAAGATAGTCAGAAGCCAATACGTTTTACGCATTAAATCACAAGCCCCTCAAAATAAAAATTTATTACCATTATTTCCTTATCAAGGGGTTTTTAAACATCTTTCTTTCGACTTCTTATCTCGGGAACTATCCTAGAGATGACCACATATAAAAAATGTTATCCGATTCTTCAGGGAGGTACTGAAGGGGATAACATTTTTTATCATTTTAGTTATTTTTATTATTTACTTTTGAAATCTTTTAGATACACCTTATTCCTTTTGATCCAGATCAGATCGGTGACACACATATATTTTGGAAAATACCTATATTTATTTTTTCCCCAGTCGCCCTAGACTCTCATAACGTCCCTGTAAAACCGGAGAAATAGATCTATTCCGAGCGTTTGGTTGAGAATGGTGTAGCTCCGTACACTTTGGAGCTCATATCATCTCTGAATAGGTGTGTATCCAGATCGTGGATTTCGAGGTGGAACTGCTCTATCCTTATCTTGTCTTTGGTATCGAAAGCATCTACTCCTCGGTTGAGTAGATTCCGGAGATAGACATCAAAGGTGGCAGCCTGATTGGAATTTACCTCGTTTTCCATCTGTTTTTCCCACAGAGTCTTGTGGAAAATGATATACTTCTTGATATCCGATTCATTCATCTGAGGACCAGCAGTGATCCCAAAGAGATAACCATCAACATATTGATGAATATTCCAGGAAGCTCCGAAGGCCAGTGTTCTGGCTGCATCACTTAATGCTCCTTCGGTAAAATAATCTTCAATCGATGGAGCAAGGTTGATGAGGCTTAAATCTGGCTCCCTGTACTTCTTCATACCAGCGGTATCTGTCCCAGAGTTGGGAGTTGTATCGGGCTTAGTCGCTGTTCCCCCAGTAGTTGGAGCAGAGTTCTCTCCGCCAGGAGATGCCTTATTATCTCCCGCTTTTGGATCGGCATAATTAACGGGCGGGGTTTGGATTACGACCTGATCTTCGGGAACATCGGCCTGCCCACGGAATACTTTCCAAGCTGTGGGTCCATAAATACCGCCAACAATGATTGCCCCTGCAAGAACAATCGCTCCCGACAGGGTCAATACGCTTTTGCGGCTAAAGTTCATTTTTTTCCCTCCTAACTAAAGGTATTTTCTGTATAAGATTACCAATAATTAGGAGAAAAGCTTGTCGCATTGGGGCTGTCCAAACGTCTATTTTCCGTTACAGTCCGTTATTATCCGTCATTATCCTCAATGTGCGACCAAAACCAGGCATTTTGAGTAGATGTTTCATCAATATGCTCTAAATATTGTCCAAAGAATAATCCTGCTTACTGATTATGATACTTACCGTCAGCAGTCTTTGAAGTTGGAATTTCTTGATTACTGGTGAAGGCTGAAAGATAGTCTGATGCTCGGGAAATAAGTCTTAATTCGTGACCTTCAAGCTCATATCGATTTACGAGGTCTACCAAATATTTAATCAACCTCTCGCCGACTTCTTCGTGCCGAAGTGCAAATTCGATAGTCGCTCTGACAAATCCAAGTTTGTCCCCAACATCATATCTCTTCCCCTCAAAATGATAAGCTAAAACATCCTGCTGCCTGCTCAACTTTAGAATCGCATCGGTTAATTGGATCTCTCCTCCTCTGCCGGGCGGGAGGTCAGCGATAATATCAAGGATCTCCGGGTTAAGAATGTAACGTCCCATGATAGCCAGCGGACAATCCGGGGCCTCTTCAATGGACGGTTTTTCTATCATATTATTGGACTTGTAGAGTCTGGGCGAAACCTTGCTTCCATCTACAATACCGTATTTGGAGACATCAATTCGAGGTACTTCCTGCACACCAATAATATTACTTTCATAGAGTTCGTAGTACCGGATCATCTGCTTAAGACAGGGTTCTGCTGAGTAAATGACGTCATCACCCAAGAGGACAGCAAAAGGCTCATTTCCTATGAATCTTCTTGCACTGTAAATGGCGTGACCTAAGCCAAGTGCCTCTTTTTGACGAACATAATGAATATCGACCATGTCTGCGATGTTTTTTACCATGTCCAGAAGCTCTAATTTATCACTTTTTTCTAAGAAAACTTCCAGCTCCACTGAGCGATCAAAGTGATCTTCAATGGCTCTTTTATTTCTTCCGGTAACAATGATGACATCTTCAATACCTGATTGTACCGCTTCCTCAATAATATACTGGATCGTTGGTTTATCAACGATAGGAAGCATTTCCTTGGGTTGAGCTTTGGTTGCAGGAAGAAATCTTGTCCCCAAACCTGCAGCAGGTATGACTGCTTTGCGAATTTTGCTCAAGATACTTCCTCCTTTTATTCGTTTTACTTTATGTTTATCACTACTCTAAGTAGTATGACAGGTTTTGTTGAATTTTATGAAATTTAAAAAGCGCAGACTTACCTGCGCTTCTCTGTCTTTTAATGATGAATGGAAATTCAAACGATGTTTTTGTTTAGCTTATTTCCCATAAAAACTTAGAACATTGATTCCAAATATTTAAATACTGTTTAGATTGGCCTGTCTAACTGGAATTGGATTTTATTTCAGTTTCTTTTTAGGATCAAGCGTCGCGGCTTTCTCTAATATCTGGTCGACCAGACCATATTCCTGTGCTTCCTCTGCAGACATATAGTAATCACGATCGGTGTCTTTTTCAATTCTCTCCAAAGGCTGTCCTGTTCTTTCACTTAAAATCTTATTGAGTTTAGCTTTAATCTTAAGTAATTGCTTGGCATGTATTTCAATTTCCGTTGCCTGACCGGAGAGACCCGAACCAGCGATCAACGGTTGATGGATAAGAATCTCAGAATTAGGCAAAGCCGTACGTTTACCTTTAGCACCGGCAGCCAACAGGAAAGCTCCCATGCTGGCAGCCATTCCGACGCAGATGGTTTGAACATCAGTTCCGATGTATTGCATTGTATCATAAATAGCCATTCCAGCAGTAATTGATCCACCAGGACTGTTAATATAAAGGAAAATGTCCTTCTCCGGATCTTCAGCGTATAAGAATAACATCTGTGCGATAACAACGTTGGCCACAGCGTCATCGATAGGCCCACCCAAGAAGATGATGCGATCTTTAAGAAGTCTGGAATAGATATCATAAGAACGCTCACCGCGGTTGGTTTGTTCAACGACCATTGGAATTAAATAACTCATGCTCATTACCCCCAAAGTATTCTAGATAGTATTATTGGATATTCTTATTTTAGTACAAAGGTCAATAAAGGTCAAATATTTCGTGCTCATATTTGAATTTTTTCTTTTATTTTTTTTTTGATACAACTATAAACTTACCATTCCACAACTAACTTAAACATCCTTTTCAAACTGCATATTATTCACTCCGCAGGGAAAAATATTTTCAGAAATTTATTAAGTTCTGGAGGTAAGGTTAATGAACATGATCCCTTTCGAAACCATGCGAAATATTGATAACATCAGACGAGAGATCGACCGGGTTTACCGCTTCCCTTTCTCCTTCTTCGAAGACAATTTCTCACAACATCTAACTCTTCCCTATACGGATGTCTATGAAACGGATGAAGAGATCATTGTATCCTGTGATCTTCCAGGTCTGCAACGGAGAGAAGATGTGAATATCCACATACAAGGTAAAGAGCTAACAATCAGCGGTACGTTGAACCGGGAACAACATGTCATTCAGGAAGATCGTATGCACCGCAAAGAAAGATTCACCGGACAATTCCGCCGTTCACTTGCACTTCCTGCTAATGTTTCCAGTGAACATGTGAGAGCCATCTATAAGAATGGCGTGCTCAATATCTTCCTGCCAAAGTCAAGCTCAGGTGAGAAGAAAAGCGTCAACATTGATTTTCAATAACCATTAAAGTCAATCTGAACAGCATGGTATGAAGGCTCCATAAAACAACTTCAACACCGTGCTGTTCTTTTTTACATGCTTTTGATACCATCTGCAATTAATAGATATTGAAGTAGATAAGGTGTATTTTTTTCTATTCTCAAAGAATAAGCTTGTTTCTCTTTCCAACCTGCTATAATATGGTCATAGATGAAAACACTGCTACATACTCTTCCTTTCTATCGCAGGTGCTATGAGATATACTTAACAATATTTTAATGCAATGTTAATAGGATGATAAACACCTTTTGGTATTATAACTCTAATAAGGAATAAAAGTTAAGCGCAAAAAAATTAGACCATTCCTTAGACAAATTCTTTTTGAGAAGATTATAAAAATGTTTGAAGATGGTGATATCAATGAAAGCCATGATCATGGCAGCAGGGATCGGAACAAGGCTTAGGCCTTTAACCGACCCTATACCTAAACCTATGGTGCCAATTTTGAATACACCTGTAATGGAATACGCCGTTAAACTACTTCGGATGCATGGAATTAAGGAGATTATCACCAACACGCATTACCAACCCAAATATATTACAGATTATTTCGGCCAAGGTCAAGATTTTGGGGTAGAGCTTCAATACTCCTATGAAGAAGAGCTATTGGGAACTGCCGGCGGCGTCAAAAATAACAGAGATTTTCTTGATCAAACCTTTTTTGTCCTAAGTGGTGACGCCTTAACTGATATTAACCTGACTGAAATGTATCAGTTCCACAAAGAGAACCGTTCCCTGGCCACTATAGCTCTTAAAGCTGTTAAAATTGTTTCCGATTATGGGGTTGTAGTTACAGACCCATCAGGAAAAATCAAGGCTTTTCAAGAAAAGCCCAAACCAGCAGAAGCATTGAGCCAGGTTGCGAATACCGGAATTTATTTGTTTGAACCCGAGATTTTCGATTTTATTCCCGATGGATTCTATGATTTCGGTCGTGAACTTTTCCCTAAACTTTTGGAGATGCAAGTTCCTTTCTATGGCTTTGAAACCAGTGACTATTGGTGTGATATCGGTGCCATCAATGTGTATCAAAAAGCACACCGAGATACGTTAGGCCGGCCACTTTTAAAGAATATGGTTAGTAAAGACAGCATATTCAATATTAGCAAATATTGTTTAGCCGGTATCAATTCGACGATTGATCTTAGTGCTAAAATTAGCAATAATGTATTTATCGGTAAGAATTGTAACATCGGCCAGCGCGCATCCCTCAAAAACTGCATTATATGGGATAACTGTACATTACTGGAAAACGTCATAATCGAAAATGCTATCATTGGTATGAACTGTTTCATTGGAGCAAATTCCATCATAAAAGGTCATTCCGTTATTGGTAATAGCGTCCTAATCGGTAAGGATATCCTGATTTCTAAAAATAGATCTATTGACTCGGATGCTATCATCCTGACAGGAAAGGCTGCCTCAGCTTAATACATAAAGGATAAGGTACAAACTCTTTTAAGAGGGGGTAAAGAAAATGTCAAATGTTTTGATTCTCACTGCTTCTACCGGAAACGGACATAATCAAGCCGCATGCTGTTTAAAGAATGAACTTGAATTATCCGGCTACACCGTCCATATCGCTGAGCCTTTGAAGGAAGAAGGTAAAATGATGGAGTTGCTTATCGATGATGGGTATAATATCCTGGCTACAAAGTTACCAAAAATGTATGGCAAAATCTATAAGATAACAGGTCATAAGTTTGTCAACAAGGGTGTTGTTACCTTTTTTAATCTAACCTTAAGCAGTACGGTGTACGAACTGATTAAGCAATATAAGCCTGATCTACTCATCTGTACGCATCCTCTTCTCGTTAATGTTGTTTCTTTCCTTAAAGCCAGCGGAAGGATTAGCTTGCCTTTTATCGCCATTGTGACCGATTACATGGCGCATCGGTTCTACGTCAATCAATACGTTGATGCCTATATCGTTGGTTCTAGCTTCACAAAGGATACGCTCATTGAAAAGGGTGTATCTGAGAGCAAGATCTATACATACGGTATACCTATCCGTAAGGAATTCCGCCAACCACGCAAAGTAAGCAAGGATAAACCCTTTACGATCCTTGTCATGGGCGGAAGCATGGGGATATCTTATATTAAAAAATGTTTGGAAAAACTCGTTACTAATCCGTATCCTTTTAGAGTACTGGTGGTCTGTGGCAACAACCATAAGCTTAGAAATGAATTAGAAGCGAAATACAGCGGCACCATAATTGGTAAAGAGGTCAAAATTTTTGGATTTACGCGTAATGTCCCGGAACTGATGGATGAATCTGACGTCATTGTCACCAAACCGGGTGGACTTACCGTAACAGAGGCTATCAATAAAAATATCCCTATCATTATTCCCTTCTTTATCCCTGGACAAGAAGAAGAAAATACTGAAATTCTCGTTAAAGCTGGTGTTGCGGTAAGTGTCACAAATACTGTGGAACTAAATAACATCATCAGCCGTTTTTATGAACAACCATACCTCCTTGAGGAGATGAGTGCTAAAGCAGTAGAAATCGCCAAAGACTTATCTCCGGACAGTATTGTTCAACTTGCTGACAGGCTATTATTCCATCACCAGCATTTGGTTCAATTGAGCCAGAGTATCTAGTTTTAGAATGTCGGATAAGCACATGATTGGACAGATCGACTGAAGAGTTGACAAAGGGCTATACCGCAAGGTATAGTTCCTTTTTTTTTATGATAAGATGGAATATAATATGTAGCTTCGCAAAAATTTCTGCAAAAGTTTTCAGCCTTTTTCGCAAAAGTAATTTACTGAACTAATTTTTTTCTTTCCTATATTTATGTATCCTACCCCAAAGGTAAGCTCAATTCTCCTTGGGGTATATTTATAATACTAGATACGCCTTCAACTTACAATTTGATAATCCTCTGCTAACAGATCTATCTGACTGGGTACCCATGGAACCAACTTATTATCTGCTGTTTTTAACTCGAAATATGGCAGGTTTTCATATCCCATATCAAATTCAAGATTATCCCCACCAGGAATAACTAACCTTACCCACATATTCTTACCATTCCAGCCAAGTCTTGAAACTCTAAAGTTTTTCTTCATAGCTTCGGTCGCTAGTCCTAATGTCAAACCGTCTGTTTTTCTATATGCTTCTTCAAATACAGTTTTTGGAGACCAGCTTTCATATGCATCTAGATAAACCACTTTATATCCATCTTCTGCATTCTTCATTTGTGGCTCTGCATGAATAATTTTCACACCAATATATTGTTCCATTACTCATTTCCCCTTAGTTTTAAATATTATCCTGGGTATGATAATCGCAGGAATAGTAGATATAACCCTACAAGCAGTAGTAATACTATTACTAGAATGGTGGCTATTATCCAATGACCCGTGACATACAAAGCAATCGAAGCATAAATGAAGGTTGCAAATATAAAACCAATAATAACCCAGAACCAATCAACAATTTCACCCATGATTCTTTTTCCACCTTTCTTCTGTCGCTTAGTGAATCTAATGTGCAATATACTCCTGACTAGTTATATCTTGATACTCTTGCTCAGTGATTTTACCTCTTGTCACCCAAACACTAAGTTGTTCAAGGGTTGCACCGTACTGCTCGAATGCCTTTTTACACCATGTATAGAAATCCATTATTCGAGTACTCCTTTCATGAGAAGTTCTGTTTGCAAAGCAAATAACTGAGTTCCTAGCGTTTGGTTGTCTTGTTGTAAAAGGATTAATTTTTCACTGTCGTTTAGATTTCTATCCTCGTATTCATAGTAAATTTCTGATACTGATGGTAGACAGAGTTGTATAGGATTTTTCCCTATAATCATTTCTGGTTGAGGAACTTCTTTTATTAAGAAAAATGGTTCATTTACTACAGTTTGCTCACTAGTAATAGACATAACCTTGAACTTGTCGGCTTCGATTTGTTCATATAATACCTTAAACATCTTAAACGCCCCCTGTTTATAGTGTATAAAATAAACCCCAATTAGCTAATACTTCGTGATAGTAAGCAGATATATACTGTCTTGTTGTTAAGACAGCCTTACTCCCATTTTCAACAACGTCCATTATAGCAGGAGATGAACCGAAAGAACGTAATACTTGAGTTGCCCCAGTCTGTATAGAATGGCGAGTTACCTGCCCGAAAGAAGAACTATATATAACTGCATCAGTAAGTAAGAAAAGCTTATTCATATAGCCAGTATAGTTTAAATCTGCTGTAATCCATATAAATTCACCATTAGGATTAACTTTGATAATTTTAATAATATTAGAAGAGTTGCTTGCTACAAAATAAATATTACTCTCATGGTCTACTACTACCCCATTTGGGGTATTAACGCTATTTAGTGACGTAGGAAGTCCTGTTAAAATTATGGTTCTAATATGAGCATGTGTTATTCTATCAAAAACTTCTATTCTAAGGGGATGACAGACTACGTAAATATTATCTTCAATTATTCTAGCCGTGTTTACTCTATAATCACACGCATAGGTTGCAATTAAATTACCGTTAAAGTCATAACGCTTAAGGGTTGAATCTGGATAATCTACAAAATAAACATCATCGTTAGACTTATCTACCGTCATAATGTTACAAGGTATTGATTGTTGTGAACTTGTATAAATAACAGTAAATTGATTACTCACTGAAGTGTGTGTATTTCTGGCTATCCTAGAATAGTTAGAAGTGTCAAAGTACGGGAAGAAAACATAATCTTTACCTCCCGAAAAGTGTTTTAGAATACTTGAAGCACTTGGCGGAGTAATGCTAGAGTAATATGAACTAAAACTGACAATAGAACTAATGGTTACATAGTTATACCCGCTACCGAGAATTGCTTGTACATTTGTAGCTCCGCCTACACCTCTTTCGATTGCAGGCGTCACGGTACTTTCCAACATTTGATAACCTAAATTTCTTGCACCATCAATACCAAACATGCTGGAAACGGGTATCTTACTACCCGTACCGAATAGATCATTAGTTATAGAATCTGCTATCTCTGTTGGTTTTTTTGGATCTGCAATAGTACCACCCTTTGATTCTACCGCCGTAATAATTTCATCTAATTTCGCCCCTCTAGGGGGCAAGACAAAAAAATCATCACTCAAGCTATAATAGGCTTCATATCCTTTCCCCGCTTCTAAGTCTCCAGCTACTAAAGCACCCCTATCGCTATTTTTTAAAGCTTTTGCTCCTTTACCATCGATATTGATAGTAGTTGCTCCTGTATTAGCCCCTGCTTGAATCCACTTAACAAAATTGCCTTGGGTAAGCGTAAAATCACCACCTGTTGTAATGGCTATCGTGTTACTTCCTGTGGCAGTCTGGTACTTCGCTTTTTCCGCCTCATGTACAGCTTGAGCATCCTTCAGATGCTTCGTATTATTCAGCAGATCCTGCAGAGGAGGGTTCACAGTCGTTGGGTGTATAGGATCACTGGTCTCTATCCCACGGATTGTATTCTTAAAAGTCGGGGTACCTGTTAGATCAGCCATTCTTTACACCTCCTTAAAATAGTTCATCAATCTGGAAGTCAAGGTTAACTCCTGAGACTTTTTCTTTGCCTGAGAAGGTCATCCTGACGGCCAGATCCCCGTCGTCGTCGATGAGTCCAGCTTCGGTGAATATTGTGTCATTAACCTCATCTGCGTCCGTAATACTTATATAGTTTCGAACCTTTACTCCATCAATGATTGTCTTAGTGGGAGCCTTACTTACCACTTGAGTTTCCAGTGCTGTGTCATCAGAGGTTGGAGACACCGGCGTAGTAACATCTCCCGGCATGTGTCCACCAGTCCCAAGTACCATGGCGGTGATCACAGGCATTGGTATGTCTCCTTTACGTGCTTGAGCAATCTTATTTCGGGTTGATGTCGTTGTTACGATGAACATTTTTTCACTCCATTCACCTTGTATTTTTGCAGGTTTTCCTGCTAATGATGTTAGGTATTAACTTACATATCCTTCAGCTCTGGTTGAGTCAGCTAACACTGTACCGTCACATCGATATGTGCCATCGCAAATCTTGAACCCTGGGGGATAGCTTGCTTGCTCTAGAATCAGTAAGATTACTCTTCCTTTAGCTATATAACCGATGTGAGAATCAGTAAGATAAGAAATTGCTAGATCAGCCACTACAGCATGGGAGGCTTTGGTATCCTTGACAGCTTTAATGATTGCATTTTCTGTTGGAGCAGTGAGCACCTCATCGATGTTTCCAGCAAGAGATATATTCATCTCTGCCCATCTATCGGGATCTATCTCCCTTACATTCTGGATGGTTGCCTGGAAGCCGAGTCTGGCCATGGCTTCAATTATTCCAGGATTGGTACCGCCCAGAGCATATATAGTCCTGGCTGACTGCAGCCTCCGTCTGTAAGTATTGTCTGGCTCACCTGGTAGACGGTAAAGGTTACGATCTTTGCCATGTAGGTCTAATGCCCAGCCGGGAGCCGTCTCTATAATCCATGCTCTCCGGATATCAAAAATCGTGTCCTTGATGTCCTGATATTGGCTGCCGATAGATTGGCATAGGATGTAGATATCAGATCCTGTTTTCTTCAGTGGCCTTACTAGCTGAGCGTATATATATTCACCGAATGTCACTTGCTTTCCCCTCCATCCTGGGTGTCTATGTCAATCTTTCAGAAGTTATTGTAATCGTTCCAGGCACCAAGAGATCTCCGCTGCTTGCAACAACATCAGCTACAGGAGCCGTGATAATTACATTCAGTACCGGAGTTACACCCATACCAATCGATGTCAATCTTGCCAGGTATAAAGATTCGTCAATCTGCAGAGGCTTAAGAGCTTCAATGTCTTTATAATCTTCATTGTAAGCGAACAGTGCATTATACCGGGCTTCTCCTTCAGCCTGAGTTGCTGTCAGATCTCCCTGAGCAGATGGCAGTACTAAAGTAATAGTAATATCAACCGGAACTTCGTTAGGCCCTTTAACAAGCACATCAGCAATATTAGGCTTTTTTGTTCCGATATAGTCTTGAACCTGGGTAATCAAAGCAGGGGATGGGATCCCTGACTCAGATGCTATCGTGACATCAACAGTACCTTGGCCACGGGGGTGGTTTGAATCTACTGTGGCACTTCGGACTCCTGGGATGCTTCTTGCCCATGAGATGTATGACGCATCGATGCCACCCTGGGCAAGCTCACTCCATTTTAACTGATATCTCTCTTGTAGGGCTTCATCCGTCTCTTCATCAGTGCCCTCAGTAGTAATCCAGTCAACTTCATTACGTACGTAATCGATTCCAGATACGTAAGTAACCATATCAGTGATGGTTTCTTCACCCACGTTATATTCGGATCCGGAGAACTCAGCAATAATCGGCACAGATATTTCACTGCTCCCAGCAGATAGAACAAGAGAAGAGGTGTTCGTTGTGATGTATTTTAATTCTTTGCCATTAGGTAAAACTTTGGTTTTGATGACGGAGCCAGCTGGAATATTAACGTTACCACTAGTGCTATTACGTCCATAAATAAGGTTCCCAATAGTCTTTGTTGCTGGGTACCTGGTGATGTCAACATCAGCACATTTAGCATCTAACCATTGTCCGGAAGATGTAGAAGCAAAACCATTAGGTACAACAGTTAAGAGCAAATTCCATAAATCCACTGCACCCTTGAGGCAAGCACTAACGAGACGGCGAAAGGCTCCAAACTTGTTATAGTTAGTGACTCTGCCACCGTTAGCACGGTATTCATCGAAGGTTTCAGTTTCCATAGTTTCCTTATCCTTGTATCCTATGAGCGATTTCCAATCAATCACGAGTTAACACCTCCACAGATAGTCCATCCAGATCATATCCTAACACTAGGTTCATCGGGTTTCCTTCATCAATCGGGGTAAAACTACCTTGTATTCTGACGTTGTCCCGCTCCCATAGATCAACCACACATGCAGCTGATCCTGGTATAACTCTTGGGTCAGCTTCCAGCAGATCAACTACTCTCTGTTCAAAGTCCAGCCGGTTGATTTCGGTATACTCATCTTTGAGCATTTCAACTAGAGTGATCTCTGATAAAAGCATGATCCGCACGTCCTGAGCTAGGCAGTCTCTTCCTGTTACAAGGTTGATGTCACCATCAGCCTTGAGCACGAAGTCCCCGTCGATTATTTGAATATCGGTACCGAATTGTTCATTACTCATAGGTATGACCCTTTCTCTCAGTGTTATATGGAGCTTTTAGCAGTATCTTTACCAACTCTTTCGGGCTAATCCGTACCGCTCCCAAGGCTCTAGCCTTCTTCTTCATTCGTTCTGTGGTGAGGTCATAATGTGCTTGCCGAGTACCTTCTTTTTGAAACCAGACTCTTTTCAGGCCAACCATTCTGGCAAATGAATGAAGCTCTTCAAGGCTGGTATCAGATATAAGATGGCCTATCTGGTCATAATAGAGCATCTTTAATATACATTGATATAGACACTGAATCCTTTAGCCTCAAGGCGTTCCTTTTCCTTCTCTGCATTTTGCTTGTAGGCATAGGCTCCGGTTTGCACCTTAAACCAGCCATCCACAGTGGTGATAAACGTCTTCGGCCAACCATCAGAGGCTAGGTTAGCTTTTAGCCTGTCTGCATTTTCTCTAACCTTAAACGCTCCCACCTGGACCCGGTAAAGCTTCGGTAATGGTTTTGGATCTGTTTTATCATCCGGCTTTATGTCGTCCGGGAGTTCCTCTTTCTGGTTTGTTGTCACAAATGCTTCCATGAACGGATACTCATAAGGGAAGAAGCAGATGCCGTTTAGACCCCAACTTGGTCCCCAAGAGTTCTTTGTCGGCAGCCAACGTTCTTTATCACTGTACCCAAGGTTACTCATGGCATGATACCCTAGCAGAGCTTCTCCCTTTTTAGGTATTGGCACAACAGGGTTGTCTTTGGTCACTTTCCGGAATGACTCATATACCGGAATGTTGTACTGTACTTTTCCACTTTGCAGTAAGCCGTTTTTGATAACGAATATAGGATCATAATCAACGTACTCACGATAAACCGGTGAATATGCTTCAATTTTAAAGTGAGCTGCGTCAAGAATTACTTCTGTCCAACGTTCCTGAAAGATCTCATACAGTTCCGGGAAAGTTCCTATCTCCGGGAAGAGCGGGTATCTACAAACACCCCTATTTAATGCTCTTTGCCACATCGCTTTGGCAAACATTCCTTCTCCCCACCAATCAGATCCCGGAACACGGTTGCTGTACATACAGCCGAAGGATAAGCGTATATCGATACCATGTTCTTCTTTTTCCTGATCTTCTCGAATATCTACACCTGAAAAGGCAGAGCACATATCTTTGTCTTCTTGGTCGTAGACAGATCCGATTGGACGCATAAACTCTTCTGGGAATACGTTGACCGGTGCCATAAGAAGCTGAACACTAAAATCTTTTTTAGGTTCCCTGGGTGAAGGTAAAAGGGTTAATTTACGGTCTTTGAGAGCTATCTCTGACATTGGTTTTCCCCTCCTAGATTAATATCTTCTATTCCTGCTGGCCATCCTTTTGGCCAGCTTTTTACCTTTGGTCGGCTGCAGAACTAATTCCATTATTGGTTTCGGTTTTGGCGGTTTTGGCGGCGTTATGATCTTCGCATTTTTTGGCGGATCAGCCATCTCGTATGGAAATCCGTCAGTGATTTTTGGGGCTTCTCTAAGCAACGCTGTTCGCACTTCCTCACAGTTTAAATACTCTTGCGGGTATGTAACTCCGACCATTGGCTTTACCTCCTATTTTCTTACACATAAAGAAATTATTCTTACGGAATTGTACTTCCGTTAATAGTACCTGTCACCGTCAGATCTCCATTGATCGTGGTGACCGGTGAAGTTATGTCCACTGTCTGAGCTTCTATTTTTGCAGAATTTGCTGTGACTTTTACTTCAGTATCAGCTGCTATCACCAAGGTACCTATAGAATGGTCAGTGACAGCTCCGGAGCCGAGGACTGCATCGATGTATGGTTGTCCGGGATCATTGTAATAAAACCCCACCCTGACCAGGGAGCCGACAGCCGGTACTCCATATATTCCTGTGGATGACCCTGTCCAGAGAGCTGGTGCATTGACTGCTGGGAGTACAGGGAAGCTTTCATCCGGACGACCGTCACGGCCAAGCACTTGAATGTCTACCGCATAGGGTCCGTTCTCATATGTCTTGGTGACTATCCCTTTGACCTTATAAGGTATCCCTTTAATCTCAGGGATTGCTTCAAAAACAAGCTTTCTCCACGCTATAAGCCACTCACTTTTTCCCATTCCAGATTCATCCTCGCTTTCTCTGATGACTGATGGTAATGGGCTTTTTTAATTCTACAAATTTGTGGCTGAGCCCAGTACCTTGGGTCAATGATTTTGATTTGGTGGGAGTGTCTCAGGTAAGGTAGTGCAATGGTCTGGAGTTCTCCATGATCACCGTTTTCAGATATCCTGTGGCTCAAGATATTTTTACCGAATTCCAGTACCGGGAGATCATTAACTAAGTATCTGTCGGACTCTTCCCATGTGCCCCAGAAGAACTCTTCTTCCGGAGTACAGTAGAAGCTCCAGTCCTGCTCATCGAGCTGCCAGGTAGTGTTGATTCTTTTCAAGCAGGCTGTGACAGTATCTGTCCTGGCTACAAAGCCGAGTTTGGATTGGAATACCTGGGGTGAGAGTGTGTATTTTTCTATACCTGCAGCATTAAGCCCGTACTTGATAATGTCCTGCGGTAACGGGGAGACAAAGGATCGAGAGATCCTTGTACTCTTGAGGACTGTCATGAGATCTTCAGCTAGGATCAAGACGGTTTTTTTCTCAGGGATAACGTCCTTAACTTTGCCAGCGAAGATCTTCCAGAGACCGTGTCTGAGATATCCCTGGCAAATCTGAATTCGATTGCCTTTGGTTATGCTGCCGAAAGGAAATCCCTTTTTGTCCAGTTCTACCTCTGCCCGATCGGCGGGGTTGTACCTTGATGAGTAGACATCAAAGCGATACAACTTCTTTACTGCCAGAGATCCTATTTCAATATCCCAGATTGGTGTAATGTATTCCATATCCTCACCCTAGCCTTCGCATGATGTAGTCATCGTCTATGGCCGGAGTGGCATAAGCCTTCTTGGCCATCATGTGTCTGGTGACATAGTCGTCTATGGGTTCTAATGGTGGTAGGCTGAAATCGTTGGCAGGAAGAATGTCTTCCTGCTTACGCCGGGATTCATTATTTACTACTACAGGCTGCCACTGCTTAAATACTAGGGTAGCTATGATAGTATCGTTCTTGTTATCCTCCCTGGAATTAAGGGTCTCAAAGATTATCTTCTTGATATTCCAGATTGCAGTATGCTTGTTTACTATGTCATATACATATGGTTTGGCACTTTTATCTACGTTGTAGAGAATTGTGACAATCTGTTTGAGCTTATCGTAGCAAGTGTCTGTCTCATCTGTTGGCAGCTCTATGGTTAAATTGATGATTGCATCCTTAAAACCATTTGGCTGTTTGGAAGTGCCGGACGTTCCCTCTATAGGGACTTCATCAGTCTTAATGCCGCTTTCAATTTCTAATTCTTGAAAGTTTCCAGGAAGAAGGATATTACCCAGTTTCACCTGGCCGAATTCATCTGTTATGATCTGTCTCATTCTTCGTCAGACACCTCCTCGGCCATCTTGGTTAAGATACTGATAAGTTGACTCTCACTGTCCACACGTTCCACCTGAAGTACAAGCTTCTGGATGATGATTGGTCTACCTCCACCCTTTAAGTACTCAGATAGGTTCACTCTGGATTTTTGAGGAACCACACCTACCCCGGCCAGTGCCATAGGGGTGTCTTCCATACTTGACCATAGCATATTTTGTAGACCAGGTAGCCCCGTTTGCATTCCTGCACGCCATGTTTCTATGAAAGCACGTCCGCTCTTTGTTAAGCTTGATAACGGTCCTTCTTTGGCATCCGAAAAGGGAAGAAGATTACGGACTTTCTGTAGTCCTGATGTCACTAAAGCTACCGGTTGGTTGATGAGAGACTTGATACCGTCACCAAATGCTGTGATGAGACCACGTCCAGATTCAAAGAAGGCGTTCTTCTTTTCATCTATCCAAGCAATGACACCATTGATCTTTTCTCCGATGAAATCCAGTGCAGACCCTCCTGCAGTTTTGACTTTGTCCCAGTTCTTCCAGAGGAGATATACAGCTCCGGTAAGTAATAGGATTACCCCCAGCACTATACCTGCAGGACTCATTATGAAACCAATAAGGGCAGGCCCAAAGGACACTATTCGAGCGATAATGATGGGGATGAATCGTCCGAACCGGAGAAAGTATCCGAAGAATGTTCGGAGATGTTTTCCTCCTCCTAAAAATACTACTTTAAATAGTCCTAATAGCTTCTTTAAAGATGCCATCATCTTAAATCCATGTTTTTCTGAGCCGCCAAAAAACTTACGGATCATTCCATACCCTTTAAGGCTATAGCCGGATAGCATGAAGAACATTGCTAAGACCGTTAAGATAGGTGCTGCAATGCTTAAGATAGCTGCACCGATAGCAAAGAGGATAACTGCAGTTTTAGCTATACCGGGATGTGCAGTTACAAATCCTGTGAATCCTTGAATTGCAGATCTTGTCAAAGGAATAAGCTCACGCAGGGTTGGTATAAGAGCTTCGCCAGCTTCTCGTTTGAGGTTCCGAAGATTATTAGTAGTATTGATTAGTTCGTTTGTATCTGAGCTTTCAATAATTGCCTGAGTCTTAGCTGTAGCTCCGTGGGAATATTGGATTTTCTTAAGATTCTCATGCATACCATTCGTTTGAGAGTTTAATAACAGAATTGCTCTTAACCCTTCATCTCCAAATGCCTTTTGAAGTGCCATCTGTACTTCCGGAGAAGCTTTGGAGATGTCGCCATATTTTGCACGGATGTTTTCTAGTGTCCCGATAAAACTCATACCGCCATCGGCATTGCGGGCGATGGTAAAACCAAGCTCCTGGGACGCTTTATTCATTTGTCGTATAGTTGCACTGAAGGCTGTCCCTGCCATGCCACCTTGAAGACCGGCATTATTTAACTGGCCAATAACCATATTAAGTTCAGCAAATTCCATTCTGGCCTGAATAGCTGCAGGAGTACCGTACTTGAGTCCTTCTGCCAGTTGATTCAGATCCTTGAACTGAAACGTCTGCTGAGTGACTGTAAGTATATCCCCAAGTCTAGACATCTCCGTCTGTACGTCCCGGCTTTTATTACCCATGTTGTTATAACTTGTAGCAAGAAGATTAGCAGCTGATGAATGTTCTCCAAAGGTTGCCGTGGCAACAGCAAGAGCTGTTTGGGTACCGTAAATGGTTTGGATATCATTAAGCCCAGCTGAAGCCATCATGTAACTTGTGCCGATAAAGGTCTCCGCATTTTCCTTATGAACTTTTTCCCATTCCGTAGCAGCATTCTTGGTCAAATCCATGGATTTTGCCATATTATTCATAGTAGAGGTAGTTACTGTTGATAAATTATTTAAAACATCGTTAGTACTCATGACGGGTTCCGTAATCTTGGACAGGGCACCCCGCATCTGGCTGGCTGCACCTGAGACCATAGCTCCAGAGACGGCCATCTTGTTGCCGTAGTCAATCATGCTTTGAGATTTTTTCATGGTATTTTCTAGATCAGTAACATTCTTCATGAAATCCTTAGTAGGACCAGTTGCCTGGTCGATTACTGAGAATATTACTGCTAGTTCAAATAGTGAATTCATATTGACCGCCGCCACCTTATGGTATATTCTGTAATTATGGATAAATAAAGGAGGTAATACTTTATGGTCTGGGGATTTCTTGCTACTTTCTTCTTCTTTGCTGGAATCGGAGCTGTAGCTGGCATAATATATGGGACATATAAAGGCTTTCCATTGGTGATTGATGGAGTGAAAGGTTTTCTTAGAGCCTGTAAAGAAGGTTGGAACAGCGTTGACTGGGATGGTAACCCCAAGGATCATAACTCTTAATTTCCAAACAATAAGCCTACACCTTTGTTGATTGCATGAGTCATTGCTTCAGTCTGACGTTTCTCCAGGTAGAGTGCTTTTGCAGCATAAGTTGCGAATTCTTCCTCATCAAGTTCCTCGATTTCGGTCTCCGTTAAATCAAAATACTGCCCAATGAGTAATTCCGTCTGAAGGATCAAGGATGTTTCCAGGTCCTCCAGACGGTTTTGTATTTTGTCACTTAGACCTTGGAGGTTAAAAAATCCTGACTGACTCCGATTACCTTATTGAGTTCGTTCCCTACAGCCACCACCAGACCGGGCTTTTCTTCAAAGAGTTTGTTGCGGACTTCAGGGGCAGGGTAGAGAGCCAGATCGTCAACCATGGTCCTCATAGCCTTATAGGCATCTTTCATAGATTCTTTAATGAACCTAGAAAAGTGTTGACGCTGCGGCTTCTTGAAATAGAATACCAGCTGGGCTTCATCATCCTCGGGTTCGTTTTTAATCAGGATGACATCTCCATATTGCTTTTTCCAATCTTCGACCTGCTGGTTCATAGCTACTGGGGAGTTGGCAGCCGCATTGGATGTTGCTGACTTATCTAGGGTGTATTCTACTTTATTGTCCATACTGGATACCTCCTGTGGATATTGTTAATAAACTGTAAATA
Source organism: uncultured Gracilibacteraceae bacterium (assembly GCA_964477085.1). Taxonomy (GTDB): domain Bacteria; phylum Bacillota; class Desulfitobacteriia; order Desulfitobacteriales; family Syntrophobotulaceae; genus Dichloromethanomonas. The sequence continues at coordinate 41,864 of CAYZDF010000005.1, forward strand.
ACTTAAAAGTAATGATAAAAGTAATTACTTTATGGTTCGATGCCGTTCCAGGCTATACCACCGGCAATGAGTATGTCTAAATCTATCGTCACACTTTTGTCGTTCTGGCTGTTAGATGCTGCCGTCTTGGTAAACTTAACATTTTTGAGAATGTCAGTTACAGTCGGCTGATCTTCGTTGGCATAGCTTACTGTGATAGGGACCGGGGGAAGCGAATACAAGTTCCTTTTTGCTCTCTGGCAATACTCAAGAAGTTTGTTGAATTCTTCTCTCTGAAGGGTGACTTTGCCTTCGGACTTATAGTTACCAGCTCCATATCCGGTTGGCTTAGATCCTTTCCCATATTGCAGTTCGGTTTCCTTCTCATCGGAATACTCTACGCTCTCGTAATTGATTAGCATTCCATGAGGAAAATTACAGGAAATGTCTTCCCAACTGTAACTTTTTCCATTGATCATCTTGTTTTCACCTCTTTCTACTAAGGTTGTTAAGGGTTATCTATGCGGATAGGAGAGGATTCTCGAAGCCAACTTCAAGTTCAATCTCTCTCATAATACCGATAGGAACGATCCGAATCTTAACAAATAGCTTGCTGGTAGAGAGAATGTCTTGGCCGTCCGGAATTACAATCCTGCCTGACTGGATATCCTGAGCACCGGCCATATCATCAACTTCTTGCTGCAGGCTTGCTTTCAGATGTTCGAGATCTCCATCGGCTTCAGCATGTTTATACTGGAGAGCTGCCAGGCGAACTAGACGACAAGCTTTATCCATTACACGTCGCAACTCTACATACTGGAAGTCACTGCCTACGGGAGCCATTATTCTACCTTCAGTAACATAGATTCCTTCGACACCTTCATATTCTCTGAAGGTGATAAACCCTGCGTCAGTAAGGTCTTTAATTTGTTCCTCTGTCAGCCCTAAAGGATTGATACTGACAACATTAAACAGTTGACCGTCACGTACCCTAGCCGGAGAACGCTTAACCGGAATAGAGCTGACACGACCGGAATAGACTCCTGCTCCGTTACGGTTGATGATTCTGCCGGTGTTACTTTCTCTGATCTCTGACCAAGCCGCACTGACAGCTACTCTAGTGCTGGAGAACCCTGCTGCTTCTGTGACTAGAGCCTGCACCCAGGCTGATATTGCTTGACCGTCTGCAGGTCCTACAGCTTCGCACAGTACATGGGTATACTTGTACTTTTCAGTGGCTGCGGTATCCATCAGCGTGGATAGAGCTTCCCATACTGAGCTATCTGCAGATCCGACAACATGGATGTACTCGACAAAAGTCTTGCTGTTAAGGCTGACTTCGATAGCAGCTGTAATACTGGTGATACTAGCTCCGGGAGCAGTGCTCTTGAAACTATAGATATCTCCGTCCTTGAAGCTGTCAGCCGGGGTGGTATGCTCCACAAAGGTCAAAGTGATTCCGGTATCAGGTATAACATAGGTACCGGCTGATGGAGTTGTGATCACTTCCGACCAGGTATCACTTCCGTCCAGAGAGTATCTGAAGGCTGCAGTGTTTAAAGCTCCATCTTTGACTAACTCAATCACTACTTCATAGGCATCAAGCGGAGTGCCTGCTGCTGTGATATTTCCCTGGCCAGTCTTGGTGGCCGTTATATCTCCGATAGTTGCAGCGACATCGGATTCTGCTTTCACTGCATAGAGCTTTCTGGCACCTGCATTAAACGCATCATACAACGCATTGGCCAGTGGTCCTGTTCCAAACGATCCAGCAATCTGATCAGGAGAAGTTAAGTAAATCATTTCTCCTACTGTCCCCAGGGAACATGCACCCACTTTAACGTGAGGTATAGTCTGGTCAGGAGAGACCAGGCCGAGCCCACCGTCTTTAACTGTTACATTGACATTAGAGAGCACGCTCACTTGTTATCCCCCTTTCTGGTCATCGGACCTTTCTTCCAAGCATCTACTTTTTGTAGGAATTCTTTTTCTGACATCCTTTTACCTAATCCCCAGCCATAGAACCTTTTTGTTCCGGCCATGACCCAAGAGGGAATCAGGTGCTTAATTGCTAGTTCTTCGATAGTCGGATCCAATGCAGCCTGATTGGTTTTTGTTGCATTGGTCTCCTTATTCGTTGTCATCGGTCACACCTCCAATTTCGGTTTCGATTTCCAACGCTGTTTCCAGGGGTATAAGAGTGATTTCTTTGTCTTTATATACCCCGCCAGTGAATACTATAGGTAATTCAATACCTGTACGTTGATTGAGTAAACTTTTGTCTTCTAACCACTGGGGATTGCCCCCAGTAATCTCGATAGGGTTCTGATCAGTGTCTTTGATGTAAGTACCTAAGCCAGAAAGAAAGTTCATGAGATGAGTATTTACTAGGTTTCGATTCTTGTCTGCTAGAAGAATAATCAGAGGGATCTCAAGTTTATATAACCGGTACCGGTAAGTTCTTTTCATGGTCTCAAGGTCATCTTCGACACCTACACGTATGCCGTCTTTGGTAAGCCGTGCTTCATTTATAGCCAAGCCAGCAAACCTAGAACCCTTGAACTTATCGATCTCTTCTTCTTGAGTTAAGATCTCTTTAAATCCGATACCTTCGAGTACAGTTTCTAAGTGCTGTATACAGACATTTATCATTTTAGAATCCTCTCAACTTCATCTTGAATTATTTCCCTGACATCCTCACGGTCATCGTCATTGATCCCCATGAAAGGCCTGGCTGGTATTACTACTTTTTTCACTGACCTCCAAGAGCCACCTACTTTAAACTTTAAAAAGTTTTTCCGCTTGGGTTTGATTGTCATACCTTCTTGGTGGGTTGATGCGTATTTGACGTTTGTTCCTATTTCGACTTTGTCAGCTGCTGCCTTATACGTTATTGAGTTGTATAGTCTACGGGTGAGCATTAATGTCTTTCCCTGGCGTTCTACTTTTGCTCGGATTGATTTGACCCAAGGTCGGTTATCTGGTCCACGTTGCTTTTTGAACCTGTCTTTCGTGTTGTTGACTATCTGTTCACCGATGTTTTGATGTAGTTGGGTGAAGCTTATTCTGTAGAATTTTTTCAGATTGTCCCCTAACCTGGACCAGTCTCCGACCATTTTTATTCCGCTCATCAGTAATCCCTCAGTTTATCCCTGGAAAATATCCTGTCTGGCCCCGTAAAATGTGCTGTCTGCTCCGGGGCGACGGTCTGATCGGGAGCAGGCCCTAATGTGACTAGACCCTTAGATATGTTTTCCAGGAATTTTATTACGTCTTTGCGATCCTGGATAATGATGGCATCCTGATTGTTATCTGGATTCAGTCCCCTGCGGGTAAATAACATATAGGTGACAAGTGTAATGCTAACCTTGCGAATAACTTTTGGTACTGGGCTAAAAGGAAGGGTGTATCTTGATTGACAGTAAGCATCTATTTCACCTGCAGCTTCCTCGATAGCCTCAGTTACTTTGGTCTCATCTACTTCATCCGTGTCGTTATCATCGGTGAGATGTATAAGAACGTTTTCAGATAGCCGGTCTTTGATATCCTGAACTGTGCAGTACATTACTGATCAGCTCCGGTTTGATCATCCTGGGACGCACTTTGCTGATTACCATCGTCAGGCGAACCTTGTTTACTTTCTTTTCCAGATGAGTTCAATTGATCAGTATTTTCCGGATTAGGATTCTCAGTTTTTTTTGCGAAAACCGGCTCGGAAGCTATGAGGTCAACTAAATCTGTTTTCTTGATATTGGATTTGAATTCCAGATTCATGTCTTTAGCCAGTTGCTTCAGCACAGGATAGTCCATGGTTTCCAACTGAGCCGGATCGAGTTTTCCTTCGAGCAGATTACTTCCACTTTCAGTGGACGCTTTCTTTTTGGAATCTTCCTTCTGACTCTTCTTGGAAGTCTCCTTATCACCAATGTCCATGGTTACCAGCACTATGAGCATCGGTTCTTCCATGAGCATCTTCAGTTCTTTATCGGTAAATCTCTTATCCGGATATTCTACCGGACCGGCGGGGTGGGCTATCCCACACCGCCTGAATCCCGGCTTTTTACAGGTTATAATAATCGGCATTCGTATCCATCCTCTCTTTTAATAATACGGTTTAGAATTATTCGCCAGCGTTGGTGCCTGTAGATCCGTGTGCCAGCTGCCAGAGACCATAACCAGCGTTATATCTGGAATCCGAACCGTAAAGATACTGCTTGTTCATGAAGACGCTCTCATCTTCCGGATTATCTTTGGCAACAAATTCTGGTTTTTTCCGGTCTTGGAATATCATCGGCATGATTGGCTTGGTGGTATCAAGTAGATGCCACTCAGTATCTGTCTTGAGATCAGGAATAACCAGAAGCTCAGCTGTCTTGTAGTAGATGTTATCTTCACCATTGGCTAGACGCTCTTTGAAAAGAATCTCCCGACCTTTATCCTCGTTGAGTGGTCCTACAACCAAAAGGTTAGGGTTAATCCTTAAAGATTTTCCATGTTCGTCTTTACGATTTTTCATGGCGGTTCTAGCTGAACCATAGGATGCGGGAGAAAGTGCCAGATCAGTAACGTTACTCACAGAGGTTTCATTAGGTCCTTCATGGTCATTGTCATAGAAGTACTGCCCGTCATAACACTCCGTGCTGAACCCATCACTTAAGAGTTCAAAAACAACCTCATCGGGATGGGCAGCCATTTGATTGCCCAACTCTTTAAACAGAGGGTTATAAACTCCAAGGGAATCGTCCTCAACGTCATCACGATCAACACCAATAGTCAGTTCCCAGGGTTTATTTATAATGTTGTAACCTTTAGCAGAAAGGTTCTGAATCACCCTGGCTCCTATCCATTCCCTGACCCTGGGGAGTTTACCTAGCCAGCCGTAAGTCTGGGATTTGGAAGTAGAAGGTACTACCATTGCTATCTTCTTATACTGGGGATCAGCCTTACCGAAAGCTTCCAAGGTCAGAGCCTTGAAGCTATTGTACATACCACGAAGCACTTGGCCATTAATAATCATCTTTGATTCACTCCTTAATTTGAATTAGTTAATCTATTTGTTGAGTTATTAACAGATCTGTCAGGTTTATCCTACGAGTCTGCCAACTTTAAGACTGGCGATGAGTTCGTTGAGTGTGGTTTTATTGGCATTGGCAAGTGTAACGACTGCGTCAAATTCTATCTTATTAGGTGCATCGGTAACCAAGGCCTTCAGCTCATTAACCAAAGTTACAACTGCGGCAAACTCTTCAGCTGTCGGTGCAGCACCTGCTGCTTCAGCTGCATCTGCCGCTACGACTTTACCTTCTGCAGCAGCTTCAGCAGCCGCTGCATCTACTGCAGCTATAGTACCGGATACAAAACAGTAGAAGGTATCTACCCATACAGCGGTAGCAGAGATTACTTCACGGATTACTCCGCAAGCAATAGAATTGGTGGTACTTAAAGCAACTGTTTGATCATCAGAAATAAATACCGGTTTACCGATATCAGCTTGGGTGATGTTGGCCGCTCCGAGAGATACAATAACTGGCTGCTCAACAACAATTGATAGTTCTCCATCGAGGCCAGCACTGTTATCGATATACTCCTGGGCAATTCCTGCGAACTTATAACCTGCAACATTTGCTCCAGGAACTGCGTATCCTGCAGCATTAGTACAAACTTGACTTCCTGCAAAGATTTTGACTCCTTCTGCTACCGGTATTGATTTTTGATAACCAGCTCTTTTAGGAGTGTTCCTGTCTTTCGTAAGTGCTGTCATATGATTTTCCTCCTTATCTTTCTAAGCCTAAAATGTTTTATCTACTGGTTGTACTTATCAACCAGTTCCTGTTCGATCCCCAGCTGTTTGTTGATAGACAACTGGACATCATCAGGTATTGCCGTTTTCTCTGTTCTCGTAAGATTGATTTGATCTAAGGGCACAACCACAGGAGCCTGATCAACAAATGCCTTGAATCCTTCAGGATCCTTGAGAGCATACTTCTCGGCCCAGTCCTTCTGAGCTGGAGTTATCTTTCCGTTGGATAGTGCCATCGACACAAGCTCGTTGCGGTCACGTTGATCAAGCTTGTCTTTGAGAGAAATGAAATCTTCTTTGCTGACATAGCCGTCCGGGTTCTTCAGGGCGATTACTCTGCCTTTTACTTCAGCAAGGGTTGCAGTATCTTTGAGGTCAAGCAAGCTTAGTACTTCTGCATGAGCTGTGGCAGGATCTGTCTGTTTGGATTTCAGAGCTTTCAAAGATGTGAGTGCTTCAGCAGCTTCTGCATCTTCTTTGATCCCGAGGATGATGTTGATGTCTTTGAGGTTGTTTGCTGGTGGAGCAGCTTTTAAAGCTTTTACAGCCTCCAGTATTTTTGGTTCTTCAGGTGATTCAATGCCGAGTATTTCGGCCAGTTTTTTAAGCATCAGTTTTTCCTCCTTTAAACTATTACTTTGGTTCAGGTTCTTCAGTACTATCGGTAGCACGTTGGCCATGGCCGGGTCGTTGGTAAGGGCTACGTTTTTAACTGCGACCAGCACTTTATCATTTTTACGAGTGTAGATAACAGGGGAGAAGTACCGGTATTCTTTGTTCAGAATGTACTGACTGGCATTTCCGGTCCATTCAGCTTTCGCCCATATGCCGTCTTCTCGTGCTTCGTAATCCTTAATCCAACCTGCTGCAGGTGCCTGGCCACCATCCAAGGTTTGGTGTTCGTAGTCGATCACCGTGTCGTTACCTCGTTCACGGAATGTGTTGATAATCAGATCGGCACTTTCCCTGGTGACAAAGAAGTCACCTTTGGTGCTCTTTACAAACCCCCAGGGGAAAAGTCTAAACCATTCCGGAACTCCATCTAGTTCATTAGCTAAGATAAGTGGTATAAGGTTTTTATTCACATAGGTTACCCCCTCCGTTTTTCTTGCGTTATGGTCGCGTTATTAGGCGTTATGAAGCGTTACAGGTTTAGTCTTGTGCTAGCCGGCAGGGTAGATCAATTCTGAGTGAAATATGAGCCTTATCTTCGTCTAATCATTACGACCTCACCGCCCGTCTAAGATATTCGTCCCGGAGATCCGGAGGATATTTTGAAAGGTCTGGTTTCCATTCGGATCTGGCTGGGTTATATGCGAACCCTGGATCAGGAATTAAAGGTCTTGCCAGTTCTCCAGGGGGCTCCACATATTTGGGTATCTCATCCGATATCTCTAAGCCTTTTCTTTTGACATTACTTTCGGTAAGACTTCGGACTGAGCACCTACATCGGAATCCGTTTGGTGGATACCATGTATCCCAGAAGGAATGATCAGCAGGAAATACTTTGCCGTCCATAGCTAAATGAGTCCTTCTTGTGCGGGTGTCCTCCACTGCATCGTACTGCCAATACGGTCGGCGGCTTAGTGTCTCAGGGTCTGCCATTTGGTTGTATCGTCCTACGTTGTAGGCTGTTTGGACGTTCGTTCGAAAGACGTTATCTGCTCTATATGGCGTTAGTCCCCGCCAGCCTTTACGTTCGAGTATCTCATTAGATGACTTCCGAAACTCTTCCATCGTTAATCCATCAGTGATGGCTCTATCCAGTTCTTTGTAAATATCAAAGATGATATCCAGGGAGGATATGCCTGAGACGGTGAATGCTTTGGCTCTGGCATCGAAGGCAAGGCTGTAGAACTGATTGGGAGGTATCGGAAGCTTATCCCGAAAGAATTCTATGGCTTCATCAAAATCTACCGGCTCCAGTCTTATATCACTCATTGGTCGTCCACCTGCCATACAAGTCTGCGATGAAGATTGCTCTGCCAAGGAGATCCTCAAACTCAGAAGAGTCCATCTCCCTGTATACTTCCGGAAGCCGGTCTCTTAGTTCCTCCAAGGACTGTGCTTCCTGAATGGCTTTGATTAGAGGTTCTAACATTTTCTCCAGTGGTTTTCCACTCTGGTCGAGACACCGATCAGCCAGGTCATCTACAGGCGGTTGGGTTCTGGCTGGGATGTTTTCAGGTAGAATTATTCCGGATTGATTATTGGATAGAGGGATAGGAGTATTCTTTAAAGCTACCTGTCTGGTTGGAGGGATGACGAGCCTTTCCTTCTGTTTAGGTTTTGGTACCCCGAACTTCTCGTATAGGTGTTCTTCAGCTACAGGTAGCCCTATATCACCGATAAGCACACTATAGGTCTCCGCAGCGGCCTTTAAGTCTTCTGATTCTTCAAAGTGATATTTAATCCAGGGAAGCCTTTCTTCGGCACTGGGTCCAAAGTTAAAGAGTACTAGCGGACGGATGATATCCTTACGGATAGTCTCCGCAAGTGCTTTACAATCAGCTTCCTTAAGATCTTGCCGTACTTCATTGTGTGTTTTGCTGGCTGCATAACTACCTTTATCGCCAACTTCAGTGGTCAATGTCTGTCCCAAGACTGCTTTGGACATTTCCGCATTACAAAAGTTGACTAACGTTTTGTAGACATCACTGCTGCCACGTATGGCTGAAATGAATTCTATCTCCATATTCTTGGAGATGATGCCGCCCGCATCCGATCCTAGGGAACTTATGGCATCGATTAAACTAGCTTTATCTTCTGGAGTAGCACCTTTGTCATATTTACCAAGCCTTAAGGGCATCCCGTATATTTCAGCGAAGGAAACCCAATCTTTGATGCTGTAATTCTTGAAGAGATACATCCAGGCCACTACACGTAAGATTCCAGCTCGTGAAGGATGTCCTGAACGTGCTTTGTATTTATGGACAACGAACTTGTTCGGCAGAAGCTCTTCTCCTAGGCCAGGGTTTTCTTCAGTATGTACTTTAAGATTATTCTGCTCATCATAGGAGAACTTCTTCTGGTGCCTCCACTTAAGCTCCTTGATCCATACCTGGTTATTTTTGATCTCCCACATGATTTCATTAACCGCAAAACCCTTGCTGATCGCATCGAGAAGGTCGAGAATATTTTCTTCCAATCCTTCAAACTCTAATGCTTTTCGGATAAAATCTACTATCCTGATATCTTCACGGTCATCGGAAAAAGGTATGATCTCCCAATCAAGTCCCAAGACTGAATTCTTCCTGGTCTGAAGGACAGAGAAGAGGTGAGGGTCTTTCTCTTCCATCTCTTCAAAAAGCTCACTCTGCCGTGATATGTCTCCATAATCAGCTTCTTTGAATATCCGTGCCAGTTTACCAGGGGTGAGTCCTGAAGTAGGGTAGGTTGAATATCTGTCCCGAATAGATACAGCTGCAATCTCCCTGTCAAGGATGGGCTTATCCTGCATCTTATTAAACTTTAGTTCTTTACCATCGGGTCCATATATCATTTTAGAAAGCCCCCTTTTCCGTGAATCTGCGTTTACTGACAGACTGATATTCAACCGGTCCTGCATTTCTAGTGCTTCCTAACGCTAGGGATAAGGCAATCCGTGCGGAGTTTATCGCCATACCGAAGTGATTTTCAGTATTCTTCTTATAAGAAATACGTTTCGTGCCGTCAGCCCCAACAGTCTCTTCTTTGAGTAATTTTTTGAGGTGTCGTTTAATCTCTTCCAGAGTTTTCTCTTCTTCTATGCTTCTGGGCTTAAAGAGAAGAGCCTGGGGAGGGTTGCATCCGAATAGTCCGGTCGTCTCATCCAGAGATTCGTCACGATCTACTTGGATAACATTGACCTGCTTTTCTTCTTCACCTTCAGTGGATTCTTTGTAGTTTTGCTTGAAGTACTGGATGTATCCCATAGCTTTTTCAAGAATCCGGACCACTCTCTTTGATTCTGTTTTGTATGGCATAGCATCTACAACAAGGCAACCTGCGTTATATCTTTCTTCCAGATGAGGAATGAACTCCAGTAGATCCTCGACATCCATATGCCATGCTGCTATGATTCTGAATCCTTCATCTTTATAAGGTGCGACTACTGCAACGTGAGCGTTATCCCCCATATCTATTCCGATTCCGCATATTTCACTGGCTCTATCTTGGAAGAAGTAGTCTGAAGCTGATTCGACCAGTTCTAAGGTTGTTGAGTTGATTGGCTGCATGTTGCCGCTGTCGGCAATACCGAGTGCTGACCTGCGAACCAGGGCAAGCTTGTTTGGTTTTCCCTGGGCACGCTTCCAACGATTCCAAATAAGATCTAGTCTGGCATCCGGGATTATTAGCTGCGGGGTGCGATATCCCATGTTTTCGTCTGATCTTTCTGGGTGCTCAGGTACCCATTCACCCTGAGCAACATCTATAAGGGTTGAGCACTTGAGACAGATAATCTGAACTTTAGTTTTACCGGCTTCCTTGCTTTCTTTAATATTGTCTGGGAAATCTTCTTCCACGATAGACCAGCGGTTACAGCCCTGGCATTTAACCAGCCATTTTCGCATATCGCTTTGACGGTAGAGTTCGTCTATCCCATCTTCTTCAAAGAGGGGAGCAGAGAAGTATCTTTGCCAGCCAAGTTTAGATGCAAGGATTCTATCCTGAGCAAGATCCATGTTCTCTCGGTTGATCAATGCTACTTCATCGAAGAGGATCTCATCAGCCGGGATGGAGATTGCTCCACCTTTACCGTGTAGTCCTAGCATATAGAAGAAGTGAGTTCCCATTTGCTTCAAACCCGCCTGATCGGTTCCAGTAAGACGAGACTTAAGGTAAGCACTGCGTTCTACGTAGGGATCAAAGCGGGTCTGTCCAAAGCGGGTTGCTAGTCTATCAGTAGGGAGGTAGTAGATCAGGTTGGCACCCAGCACGTCCACCATATACATGGCATGGGCAAGATAGAGTGTACTAAATCCTGTCTGAGCTCCCTTGGAAGTGGTAACGTGTGGATGGCTGAAAATAGAATCAACGATCTCTTTCATAAACGGTCTGTTGTAGACATCGTAAGGAGTGAGGTCGTCTAAGATAATGTGCTGTCGGCAGTATTCTGGAAAAGAGAGCTTGGTATGTTGTTTAAACTGTTGCTTAAATTCTTCGAAATCATTCATCATCAAGCACCAACGCCTTTGCTTCTTCGAGTAGCTCTTCCATCCGCTTACTTAGGTCGGGGTCGTTTTTAATAACTTGAGGTATTCTCTCCCTGAATTTCTGGAAGGCTAGGTCAATCTTTTTCATGAGGTCGGCTCTAACTCGATCTTTATAGACCTTGGTTCTGGAGATTGCCACGATGAGTCTACCGGCTTTATCCATAGGCATATTGTCAAACTCTTCTTGGGCAGTTGCTACCTTCTTAGTAAGTTCGCTCATGAGCATCTGCATGGTGGCCTCGGTATAATCAGTATCGGGATTCTGCTTGATAGCAGAGACCAACGCTCTTGTCTGCTCCTGAGCTTCCATTAGTTTCTGAGCCACTGCGTTTTGCCTGAGTGCGTATCTGCCAACTGCCGATTTGGATATCTCATAACCTTTTTCACGCAGCGTCATCGAAATGTCCAAATAAGTGACGAGGGGACTGTATAGCATTTTATGGACTTCTTCCCGGATATCTTCCGGTAGCTCATCTATCTTGCTGAAAACTCTAGTCCGTCGTTTTTTACTCATAAGTCCCGCCTCACAATATAACGCCTGGATCTATAATGGTTGCCTCTAGCAAGTCAATCCCTTTGGCCGTTAGTTCAACAATGTCATCATCTTGGAATTCTCTGTGACCGCCTTCTTTGATTCGGATGTATTCCTTGTCAGCAAGATAGTGGAGGACTTTGAGAGTGTCTGCGGTGATAGTTATCCCTCTGGCTATTAGTGCTCCTTTAAGATCTTCGACCGACATCGGGTCTGGATAGAAAAATCCCAGCGTCTTAATTACCTGACCCCGGTACATCTTGTTCTTGGTAGTCTGCACATCTCCCATTTTCAGCCCTCCTTGTTTCCATTGCTTTTCATACTCATGACTGCATCATATATCTTGTCTAGCTTACGTTCGTAGTTGGCCGTTACCCGAACAAACTCACTCTTACTGACATAGTCTTTAAACTGTCCGGCGATCTCTTTGGCTTGCTCAACCCTAAAGGTGTTATACTCTTTTTTAAATGCTTCCAGCTTACAGTCAGTGTCTTCAATTTTTTGCTTGTTTTCAGTGATATCTTCCTGGATGCTTTTCTTCAAGTCTTTGATAAAGTAAGCAATAATCCCCAAGGCAACCATCGTAAGTGTTTGTACTATCCAGCTCATCTCCGGCATGATACCACCCTTAGCTGCTTATTTCAGGAGCTACTGGATTGTCTTTCAAAGCTATTTCATCAAGACGAGGTACTTTAGCTAATGCTAATTGAGGGCTCCTCTGCTTGACTAATTCCAGTTTCTCCTCAATAAGATTCATGATGTATGTTTCTGCATCGCCCATGGTGCCATTGATAACGTTTAAATATTCCGGTTCGAGCGTTTTGACAATCTCCTTGTATGCTTCTAGAGATAACAATTTAAGGTCTTCTTTGTTTTTAACACCATTCCTAATTGCAAGTAGCAGCTGTTCTTTCGTGGTCTGTTCAATCTTATTGACAGTCTTAAAAGCAACATCATCCAGACGAGCCAGGGCAGAGAATAAGAAGTCTCTGGTAGCTTCATCCTGAACCTTTTCGGTCTCAGCTTGCAGTTTCTTAATACCTTTCTGAACATAAAAGGTAGCAAGTGCACCTAAGAGAGCCATTACGGCTATCATAAGGTTAACTAAAATCTCAGTTGCTGCAGTAGTGATTTCCACCGGCATAAGCCATTCCTCCTTAAATTTTTGGGCAATAAAAAAAATCCCAGTTTACACTGGGATTGTATAACTTTTTGACATAAGTCTTCGAGAAAAGTACTTTAGGAATTTACTTTATAAACACTGTGCCGTTCCGAATAATGTTATCTGGTCTTCGTCTACTCCTTGATCTGATAGTATCTGTCTAATCCAAACCTCTGACAGCCTGTATTTCCTTGCCAACTCTTTTTGATTACTGCCGCTAAACTCTGATTTTATACGTTTATTTCTTGCTTCCTGGATGGCTGAGTCCAGCTTGTGGAAGTAGAATCCAGTTCCCTGGTACTTATCTGCTAGTTTCAATGTGGGCTCAAAACCGATGAGTTCGACCATCTCCCTGTAGCAGGAGGGTAGGTCCTCTAGTTTGATTTCATCCATCCATTCTTCATATGTCAAATCAATTACCTCCTTTATACAGGATTAGGAGAGAAAAATCAACTAAGTTTTTGCAGGTTTTCCTGCGAACTTCTCTTCTTGCGTTCGTTTCTAAGAACCTTTTTAAGTGATTCTATCAGGTCAGAAGCTTGTTTGAACTCCAGCCATTCTATCTTTTCGACCTTTGAATATTTCTCCATAAACTTGCGTAGTCTTTTTGGGTTGTCTATCCATCCAAGTTTCTCTTCTAGCTGACGGATCTTCCAGAGCTGTTGGGGAGTTGCTTTCCCAGGCAGGGTATTTTGCTGATCCTTTATCCTTCCCAAGTGGCACAACACTTTGTATAGCTCCCGGTCAGTGCATAGCTTCATGCTTTCTTTGCCTGTGGCTTCGTACATCGCCGCCCGGACATCGTCCTCTTTCATTTGGAGTTCGTTCTTGGCCATCCCCCAAATTTGCCTGATCATATGGGTTCTAGTATTCAAAGCTTTGGCCATATCTTCCTCCTTAAGACGTAGCTTTTAGTCGTTCTCGATCTGTCTCATACCAGAAGATATCATCAATCTTCTTCATGGCTCCGACTTCCAAGATAGTGTCATCATCATACTTAGCTAAGACTTCCTTATTGACGCTTTCTTTCACGTTGATACAATCCTGCATCTTTCGCTTTTTTAAAGCATCCAGTACCTTAACAGCAGACCTGATTACAATCTTGGTGGATTTGCGATAACCCAGTTTACCGAAATTTAATTCTTTCGTTTTGCCTTTCATCTCTATACGGTTTACTTCAGTGAACTCTTTGACATCTGCGGCAAGGTCTTCAATACGTTTATAATATGGTTTTGCAGCTTCCTCAGCTTCAAATTTAAGATCTGAAATCTTCTGGGTGAGATCTGCTTCCTGGCGTTCGATAGCAAGTTCATATTCACAAATCTCTTTAAGACATAAATCTACATCATCCCAGCTTGCTAACCTTGGTCCTTCATCAGGCATCCGTACTCTTGTTGATGTTTTATTCATAACTGTGATCTTCTTCCTCTATAAAAAATCCTTTTACCTGTCCGGCTTCTACTCGGACGCATACTCCTTCTTTGTGTACGGTATCTATTACTTCAACAGGGAGAGTGCTCCAATAGGCTTTGTCTTGCCACAATGACCGCATTATGATTTCCGTATATCTCACAAGTTTAACCTCCTTTTGTCAGAAACCTCCTTCGATATCTTCCAGCATGTCTTTCCGCTGATCTTCCTGTTTCTTTGCTCCCTGAGTTTTACGCAGATTACAGTTTTCACAGGTGGAGCGGAGGACCCGGAGGATATCGCCTAGAGCTTCTGCTCTTGGTATCTCATCTTCTTTAAATCTCTGCAGTATCTCTACTATTCGTTCTCCGGGGCTCCTCATGCTTCATCTATCCTTTGTTTACATAATCAAGTACTGCTTTGCCGGTTTGTTTGCGGCCCTTACCAGTATGGTGCTCGAACAGTTTAATTTTCTGGCCTTCGACTACGTACTCGTCTTCTGTACCCCCAACCCCATGAACTTCTTCAAAAGCGTTTACCAGCTGTAGTGAGGCTATCCCTAGTCGTATGGCCGGTGCCTTAAGATCTTCCTGGAGATAGGGGACGATCCTTTCTTCAGCATCGCCAAAGTAAAGTATTAGGGCTGGAAGTTTAGCCATTTTGTTTTCCTCCTGTTTATATGGAATTTCTAAAGCTTTTGAGAGCCCTACACAAATAGCTTCTGCGACCTTCTCATCAAAGCTATCCTGCTTCATTAGTGCTTCCTCTTTTGGATTTGAGATGAAACCTACTTCGACTAAAATGGCTGGGCATTTAGTTTCTCTGATAACATGAAGATTACCATATTTAGCCCCACGATCTGCTAGATTAGTTACTTTGATAAGTTCTGCCTGAACAGCTTCAGCGATAGTTTTATCTGCTTGCTTATAGTAGAATGTTTCGATCCCGTGAGCTGATGGACTGGAGACGGAATTACCATGGATCGAAACAAGGTACTCTGCTCCCCATTGGTTAGACTTGTTACTTACATCCCATAGATCCCCATCTTGAATCAATACGGTCATCCAGCCATTTCTGCTCAGCTTAGATTGTACTAATTTTGAAACTTCATAGGCTTGATCAGATTCTTTCAGACCCGTCGGGCCAATCGCACCAGGGTCAAAGATACCTGAATTTTTTGGCCCATGTCCTGAGTTGATTACGATTCTAGGTGATGCCATTTAAATTACCTCCTTCAGGCTGTTCGATAAGTTGTAATCTCACCTTTCCAGACAAAATAGTATAGTGATCCCATGAGTATCCGGTGGACCTCATCCTCCGGAATCCCGGAGACGCATGCTGCTGATCTGAGACTTACCGGGAAGCTTTGGCAGTTTCCCAAGAATTCATACAATCTAGCTAAGCCAGCGATTGGGTTACTCCATCGAGGATTAACCGCTTCAGAGACTGATGTTACCTCTACTTTGTTTTTCTTCCGTTTCTTGCGGGACAACACTATCACCCCTTTCAACTTTCTCTGCAATGCTTTGGAGCAGATCATAAAATGGGATCCAGTCGCCATTGTTGCTATAGCCAGGAGAATGAGCAAAGATATATGGATCCCTTAGATTATGCCGTTGATATACTTTGTACTTTCTAGCTTCCTCTAAAGAAAAGAAGAAAGCTATTTCGTCATGTTCAGAGCATTCTTTACCATCGCATGCTGGATCACATTTTGTACAAACATTCTTTTTGTCATACACGATAACTATTGGTCTGTTAGTATCCATCGTATCGGTATGAAGAAATTGAAGTAACAGCTCTTCCATTTGTGGACCAATCTCAATAGTTATTCTTTTCATAGAAAACCTCCTAGTAAAGTAAGTTCTTTAACCTGCCGGTATCTCTATTCACTAGTACCATCTGACCCGGTAAGTTTTTGACCACCAGCCAATTATCCGGGTTCAGACGTGCTTCTTTAAGAATGATTTTCTGCTTCAGGGTAGGCTTCTTGCCGTTCTTCATTAGCTCCACTCCAATCAGTACAGCATCTTATAGTTAGTAGCGTTTTTAACGATATCGGCAGAAATCTCTCCACCCTCAGCAGCTTCAAGGGCTAGTTCCAGAACCTCGGTGAAGTTACCCATGCCACCGTGTTTTACATCTATGGCTATGGCCACGAGTAAGTCTTCGGCCTGTTTAGTAATCTTGTATTTTTTAAGAACGTTACGAATCTCTTGTTCCTTAACTCCCTGAAGTTTCATCATGTATTTGCGTCTGTATAGCTGTGCAAGATTATCGTTACCTGTACCACGAGTCAGGAGTTCCTCAAGTACCGGAGTTCCTACAAAGATAATAGGGGTATGAGTGTTATCCCAAATCTTCCTGAGCATATCAAATTTGTCGGTGTCCCATTTCTCCAGATATTCAGCTTCATCGATTACGAAAGTAAGGTTTTTCCCTTTCAGAGCTGTAATAATCTGCTGGGCTTTTTTATATGCAGAGCCTCTTTTTAGTTCCACTCCGCACGCTTCAGCTAAGACCTGGAACATATCATTCATACGCATACTAGGAAAGGCTTCGATATATACTGCTCCATCAGTTCTATCAATGTACTCCTTCACTGCCGTGGTCTTCCCGCTGCCGGGGTATCCGATAATTACACCCATCTTGCGACGGATCCGCATGTCTTCACAAAAACCGAGTACAGCATTGAACTCACCTGTGTGGAATATTTCTACAGTATGGCTATATTCAAAATTCGCCGGGGACTCCCCATAGCACATATTAAGGATTTTTATCAGTGCAGTTCTTACTTCAGGACTTTCTTTCCCCTGGTTGACGAACAATGAGATTCTCGAACGATGTACCCCAGTCTTCTTCGCCATCTCGGCATAGGTGATCCCCTCATTATCCTTAATTTTTTGTATCATTTCAGATAGCTGCTCGTTGGTTAAGTTATTATAATTAACCTTTTCACTTTCGTTGTTCACTAGGATACTTGGTAATGTAGCTATACTCATGCAAACATCTCCCTTCAATTTTTAACTGTAGTTACTGCTCCGCTGCAGTACTCTTTCTCCCATACGCTCAAACCTCTTCTTAACATCGCCGTCTTCCTGCCGCTCAGACTTTAAAGACTTACGACTTGTGACAGCTTTTTCGTATTCTTTCATGGCCTTCTCATGTTCCAGGGATGTGATATTACCCTTAGCAGTATGATCAATCTCCCCAGTGAGCTGGTTCGAGCTGGCCTGTTTACGAACCGGTATTTTGCGACCGGTCAATTGGGCTATCCTTAGTTTGGTTTCATGCTCCTGGCGTTTCTGTGCTGCGACTGTAGAAGCAACCTTGTCTTGGTCTTCAAGCACCATCTTAAGTTCTTCCTTCTGAGTAGCAGCACATATGAATTTACCTTCTTTGGTAGTCACTATGATTACCTCATCATCCTTACTGTTGTACTTGATAGTGACCATTTCCCGATTAAGGTGTGCCAGTTCTTGATGCCAGAACATCTTGGTGTTGAACTTGATACCCTGGGGACCAACTCTTCTTAGATCAAATTCCATCTTGCAGATTCCCAGCTGTGCCCAACTTGGTTCTTCATACCTGGCTTTGGGCTTTTCACTGTAAAGCTGAAGAGGGGTCTTATTGTTGTATCCCTCACCGGTAAGTGGAGAGTTATGATATTCCGGTAGTACTGTGGATATGAAATATTCCCTGAGTTCATCTAAGGTCCAGAGCTTACCCTGGTGTATGAGTTTCTTAAGCATTTTATTGAAATCTTCCGGACGCTCATCAGGATCAGTGCCACACCATCCAGGTATCTCTCTTACATATCTGTCAGATAAAGTCCCGAACCACCGTTCGATTGGTTTAACCCACCCGTGGTATGCTTTAGCATGAATGTTTTGAATTCTCAGCTCTGCGAGTAGACCCTTAGTCTCGATGTTGTACTCAATTGCTTTACCGAGATCCTTGAAAACAACTTTGCCACCCTCAAACATCTGTGCTCTGTAATCTCTACCATTATCCGTGTAGGTTACTAGTGGGATACCGCAAAAAGGTACGTCTGTTTTCTTCACCGATGCATGAATGAAAGCTTCAGCAATGGTCCTACTGTTAGGCTGCATAGATATGCACCATCCGACTAAGCAGCCGGTTGCCATATCATACCAAGCGGTGAGCCAGGGTCTGCCTATATTCCCGTCCTGATCGATACAAAAACAGTTCCACTGATAATGATCTCCGAACCATACTTCGTTGACTTGCCCCGGCTTGGCTCTCTTGGCCTTGTGCAGATAATGAGCTTCCCAGTATTTTCTGCCTTGTCTAGCCATAGCTTCTATCTCAGGTGGTATATCGGAGAGTATACGAATTGCAGACTTCTCACAGTGCGAATACTTGAGACCGGTCAGGTTGTGACCTCTACATTCTTTCAGACTGGGATCATGTTCAATTAGCTTTTGTCTGGAGATGGATCCTTCTTTGAACTCACAGTTTTTACAAGCTGTATTGCCAAGTTTTTTGGCCTGTTTAACCATCATTTCATAACATACAGTCTTGCTCCGCTTAAGTGGGGTAAGGTATAGGTCCATCATGATTTGAAGTGCTTTCAGACAAAAGCTACTGCTTCCAACATCTTCACGTTCCTTACGGATTAAGCCAGCGAGCCCTTTGGTTTCATAGTTCTTAATCCAATCGCACAGTGTTCTAAACCCTATGCCTTCATCCTTAGCCAGCTTCTGGCGAAGGATTGTGACCTGACCTTTAGCATGTATATTAGTAATATTTAATGCTCTTTGCACAATATCCAGCTTCCAGAGTAACTTTTCCATACCTTCCTCACCATATCTCTGACGGAAGGTGACCAGGTCGGTCTCTAAAGACTGTTCTAATTCAGGTTCGTCATACTTGACACGCCGCTCTTCCAAGTAACGGATCTGGGCTTCGGTAGGTAGAGAAGATAGCTGTACTAGATAGATTTTGTTGCCCCGGTAGTTAATCTTCTCCTTGGCTTTGTATTCGCCAGATTGGATTTTCCGTCTGACATGTCTTTCGTTATGTCTGCATAATTCAGCGGCTCTATCTGTAGTTACATAATCGTTAAAGAACATCTTTTCCTGTCTCACCCCTTTATAACGATGCAAATGGTTGATATAATAGGTATGGAGTATATTTTAGGCTGAAGAATTTCCGGAGTTTTCGTTGGATGCGGTAGCTCCGGTTTTCTTGATTGTTGCCCAAAATATACTCTTCTTCATTGGCCAGCCTCCGGCAGGATTACTCTGATCTTGACCAGGCGACGTCCCCAAGTGATAGCTTCCTGTTCTGTATCCATGAAGACATCGATTATATCTCCCTTGATCAGCCTACCGGTATCCTCAGCTACTCCGATCCCATAACCTGGTACTTCAATGATAGAGCCAAGTGGTATTACTTTAGGATCTACTGCAATGGTCCCGACCCTCGGCCAGGTCTCTGTGAATGTCATGTAGCCGGTGTGGGTATAGGCTGTGGATTCTACTATCATAGTGATGACGTCTTGTACCTGTTCAGAAACTCCTTTTGGTTCAGGTACATAAGCTAATACTTTCGGTGCCGGTAGGATCTCATATGGCTGAGGTTTTTCCTCACTGGTTAGACCTGCCAGCTTGGCTGGTATGAAGATTGCTATGGCTACGATGATGACCAGGATGATCAGCTTATAATTTGCTCTAATATTGAACACCTCTTACTCACTCCTCTGGTTCTGGTTCCTTCTTTTTGAGTTCGATCAAGATTGCTAGGCGTTTTTCTTGTTCCTCCTGGATTAGGTTGACGATTTCTTGTATACCCTGATATTTGCTCTGTAGAATTGCGATTTCGTTTTCGATTGCCTGTGCTTCTTCTTGCTTCTGGACGATAACTTCCTGTAAGCAATCTACCTGGAGATCTACTTTAACGAGCTTCAATTTCGCATCACAAACCTTTTTTGTAGCCCTGTTCAGCATAGTTACCAATTAGATTTTACCTCCTCTCTAGGCTGCTTCCCCGACGCCAAGGATTACAGCTATCTTTTCCCGGTATTTTGTACCAGGGCGGGTACCATAAAGGATCTCGCTGAACCTGTTCAAGGGTATGTCATTCTTCATACAAAATTCTTTCTGGCTCAAACCCAACTGCAATAGTTTTACCTTTACCTGATAACCGAACGGGGTCAGCTCCTTAAGTTTCACGGCCACCACCTCCTTAGTGGATATTTGACAGGATTTCCCTCCCTTATGTCGAATTTGTAGGTGTCCAGACCACTATCAAACATAAGGGAGGTGAATAAAATGGGTGACTCTAAATTTCAACCTTTACTTAGCAGAATGGAAGAATTTAATCAAAACAAGGCTTTCAGAAGCTTAGAATCATATCTAGCTATTAGAAATGATTCGCTATACAGAGAGTTCTGCGAAGTAAGGGTAGAGAACGTGCTAAATCCAATCTTTCAAGAGTTTCTTTCAAAATCCAATGACTTGCTACTTCCTCTTGCTATCAATAACCTGAAAGCTTATATTGATCAAAAATCTAACCAAGAGACCTAGTCTTTAGAGCCTTAACGTAATTTAGTAAAATGCTTAAGTTATGTTCAAGAGCATTAATTAGCACAGGCAATTCTTTTTGCGAATAAGCAACTGGCATCCTCTCGTTTACCGAAAGTGTTTCGCTAATCAGTTCCGTTGACTCTTTAATTGCCAGTGTTAAGACCACTTTTTCGTTGTCATCAAGATGTTCTAAATGCTCCAGGATTATTTTGTTTGTATAAGACATAATACATAACTGTTTATTTAGTAATAAAGGCAACGTTTCTCTAGCCAGTCTCTCGTCCACTTCAAATCCCTCCTTCCCACAATTGAAGATTTTTTAAAAATTTCTCATATCCAGAAACCGATATTAAAGGATTTTTTCGACAAACGTTGAACCTTGATAGTTGCACTATTAAGGTATTTTTTTACTCCTTTCTTCATATATTCCGACATATTATTCCGTTGTCGGTTTGTCCATATCGTGATACGCTTGTCGTGGAAATTATTCCCTTAAAGATATTATACACGTTATATATAACGCAATCAATAGTAAAATGTAATATTTAACGCAATGGGTTAGATTTTACGCTGATTTGAAATGGAGTGGTTGGATTGTCCTCTTTTGGTGAGCGTTTAAAAAAACGCAGGGAAGAAAAAGGTCTTTCTTTAAGGCAAATAGAAACTGCTACTGGCATAACTAACAGTAATTTGAGTAAAATCGAACGCAATAAAATTAGCCCTTCACTTGATGCTGCAGTATTGATTTCGGACTGTCTTGATGAATCTCTTGATTACTTAGCAAAAGGATTAGTCATATATGACGAACCTGATCCTGCTATAAATGAGTTGATAGAATTGTTCAAGAAATTAGATGAGGTTAATCAGCATACTGTAAAATCCTATACTTCTTTTCTGTTAACTCAAAATCAAAATAAAAAACGTGCTCCGGATCGTGCCACGCAAACTGAATCTATTAAAGAAGAGAAAAGCGTTTATTTACCTGTGCTAGGATCTGTAGCTGCGGGGATGCCAATAATGGCCCATGAGCTGGTTGAAGGATTCCTACCTGTACCTGCTGTAAAGGTTAAGAAAAACACCTATATAGTTAAGGCGAAGGGCGATAGTATGATCGACGCAGGTATAAACAACGGTGACCTGGTCATGATCCACCCGCAGCCGTCAGTAGAGCAGGGGGAAATGGCCCTCGTAAAAGTGGATGGAAACGTCACAATCAAGAAGTTCTACCGATATGATCACGAGATCAGGTTGAAACCAGCGAACGGTAATATGAGGGACATAGTGATTACCGACCTGGCTAAAATCAAAGTGCTGGGAAGAGTTATTGGAATCATACCGGCTGAGGAAGCGAACCTGACTATGCGGGATGATTTTAACGGAGATACCTAAAATCTTTTTTTTAGTTTCTTTTGTGGAAAGTATTCCACAAACAGACAACCCACCTTATAATTGAGGTGGGTTTGTTTATGTATTTTACTATTTGTTTAAACGTGCTAAGACCTTTAGAAATCCACAAACCAAATAATTACTTCTAGGAGGGTCTTTACACTATGGCTGTTAAAAAAGTTAAATTTGACTTCTATCAACTCATTTTTCCTGATGATTTTCAGGATAATCTTGCGGTGTTGTTAGATCATACTTTTCCTGCAGATGTTGGGAAAAGTGCAAAGGATTCAGGTCAATATATCCGACTTGAAAGTTATAAAAGACATACTCAGGTAAGATATGGTGTTATCAGTAAGTTTAATATTGATGTTCTTCCTCCTAAAGCTTGTATTACTAAGCCTGGCCTGGAATCATTAGGTCTTAATGATGATGAAGGGGTAGCAAATCTTACCGGTTATTTGATAGCTCCCAAATATAACGTTGTTATCCTGCAAAGGAGTCAACAAGGCGTTAGAACGGGAAGTTTTCTTCATATGCTTGAGAAAATAACTGGTCTTCGTGGATTAGAACTCTCTATTATTCTGGAACCGGACGTAATTGCAAAATTTAATAAAATGCAGATGATCTCCAAGTTTGTTTATAAAGTATCTAACCCTCAACTGCCGATAGACTTCAAAGAAATGTCGATAGAACATGCTAGTAATATAAGCCGAACATATAATGCAAGAAATGTCTCTATTGAATTGAGTATGGGAATAGGTAAAAAGACCAGCCCACTTTCAAAGCAAGAGATATCACGTACCGTAAGAAATCTCTTAAGAATCAATAAAAGTGCTGATCAATCTGTTCCAGAGATATATAGTTTGACTGTCCGGGGCAAGGAAAATGAAGATGAAAAGATTGAACCACTAGATTTACTAAAGGGACGGTTATATAATGAAGTTGAAATCGGTATAATTGATAGAGGTATTCCGCAGTCTGCATTAGAAAATGCCGCTTTAGCGTCATATGATAGTAAGGAAGAGGATTTGGAACACTATAAGCCTCTATGAAATTGGAAGGAGTAATGAATTGTGTTTATTAGGGGAATAGCTATGGAAAGGTTCTATCCCTTAGCGTGTGCAATGGTAATTACTCTTATAGCAGTCTTCTTAAAATTTAGCTTATTGTCTTATCTTTCGTCTTTACCAAATATTATGGGAACTGTTGTTACCATCACTTCTATCTTTATCGGTTTTCTAAGCACACTGGCCGGGATCCTGTTGTCTAGCAATAGCAAAGCAATAAGATTTTTGAAAAGAATAGATAAACTATCCGGTTTAGTTCGGTATATTCGACTGGCAATCGAATGGCTGTTTATTCTTTTATTTGTTTCATTCGGCCTTCAACTTAACCCTGATCTAATATCTTTTTCTTGGTATATCTCTATTGCCTGGGTATTCATTGCAGCTTATGGATTATTACTGTCATTTCGAGCTGTAAGATGCTCTATGAATTTACTGTTATCTATATCTTCAAATAACGATTAACAGATAAGATTTAATGAAAAGAAGTGAATTCTTTTCATTTCTTTTTTTACCAAATTAATGTCCGCTTAAAATTAGTCTAAAAAGCTTAAAACCCAGTAATTTAGCGTGTCCGCTTAACATTAAAAAAATGTCCGCTTAAACCATTTGTAACCGGCTGAAATTTGCCTTATTATGAACATGAGAAAACAGCCTGTAACGCAGAGTTATCAAGGCTGTAACGTTTTTCCGCAGGTCGTTATTTTTATAACGTTATGAAGCGTTATGATTTTCTAAAGTGTATAAAGCGGTAAATTCTTTATAACTTTTTGCAGATTATCTTATTTAGGGATAATCCCGTTTAATCCTTGGTAATACTGGGGTTATCCCCTGTTATCTCGGATGTGTTTTTTGCAGAATTAAGTGAGAAGTGACATAATACAAGGGATTATATTTGAACGGGGAAGATATGTCATCAAATTCATCCGGAAAACATAAACGAGGATAAGATTGGATGAGATAGTATGAAAAGACGAAACCGAAAGAAGACAACTCTTTTAAGTGTCAGCCTTATGATCCTCTTCGCTTTGGGAATACTCACTATTGGGTTTATTCAGGGAACAGAATACGATACGCCTAGTAACCTAAAAGGAAAGATGCAGCAAATTATAAGTTCCGTTCTTAAATACTCTCAAGGTAGCGATGGGAACCCGATTCCTGCTGACCCACATCAAGGACAAAAACCTACTCAACAACCACCAGAACCTGAACCTGTTAATATCACCATTGCTTGCGTTGGAGATATCCTGATTCATAACACGTTGTACTATGGAGCTTATGATCCTTCGACCCGTACCTATGACTTCCGTAATCAGTTCCAATATGTCAAGCCCCATCTTCAGAATGCAGATATTACTATCGCTAATCTGGAGACGACCTTGGCCGGTCCTGAGAAAGGTTATTCTAGTTATCCTAAATTCAACACCCCTGATTCCATCATCGATGCTTTAAAGGACGCTGGCGTTGATATCCTGACCGCTGCTAACAATCATCGGATGGACACCGGAGTTCAAGGATTCTATCGTACCATACGGGTAGTCCGGCAGAAAGGCTTAGACGTTATAGGAGTTAAAACTGAACAAAAAGAAAAGACCTATGTGGTCAAAGAAGTCAAAGGTGTAAAAATAGCATTTATCAATTTTGGCTATGGCTATCCCCTTTCAGACGGAAGTTTTAGCATTAACGGATTGATCCTGCCGGTAGATATGAGCGGTCTTTTAGATACATTTGACCCTCAGGATTTTGATTCATCCATTCGTGCCCTAAACACCAAAATATCTGCGGCTAAAGATGACGGTGCTGAGCTGATTGTCGTCAATATGCACTGGGGTGATGAATACCAACGCAAGCCCAACGAATTTCAACAGAAACTGGCTTCAAGCATCGTTGCTTCTGGAGCGCACGTTATTTTCGGAGGTCACCCTCATGTTCTTCAGCCCGCCGTCTACCTCCCTGCTTCAGAAGAAAGCAGAGCACCTGTCTTCTACTCACTCGGCAATTTCATCTCTGATCAGCGTAAAGAGACGGTTGACGATATTTATACGGAACAAGGGATGGTCGCCAAGGTTACTTTCCGAGTACAAAAGAATAAAAAGCCTCAAGTCATTCATTCCGAGGCTATTCCGACCTGGGTTAATAAAAAGATTGTGAACAGTCGTTTCTTCTATGAAGTGATCCCCGTTCCGCAAGCATTAAGCAATAAGGAGAAATTCCCGTTACTTAACAACGCAGACCTCGATCGTATACGATTCTGTTCAGATACAGTATCCATACTTACAGCAGGTATAAAAGAGTAACCTTACCAGTAATATATATTCATATGTACATATATAAATTTTTTAGGTATTATGCGTGGACAAACCAGTGTCAAATCACTTAAAAAAACGGCAAATTTTGTTTGCCGTTTTTTTAAGCGAAGAGAGGAAATCTCCAGTAAAACCTACTTTACCAATCGGTTATAAACAATAGGTTTAAATGCAAATTTTGTATCATTTGAGTTCTTATCTGCTTCTGAATCTGGATGTGTACTTTTGCCTATGAATTTTGCGCCCTGGTCAATTTTAAGGAATTTGGTACTAATATCACCATGCAGAACCCCTGTCGAGTTAACATCTAATAAATTTGTTACAGTAATCTTTCCGACTACATTCCCTTTAATCTCAACATTGTCCGCTTCGATATCAGCATTAGTAATGCCGGATTCACCAACAATCAAGTTGCCTTTGATACTTATCTTTCCTTCTACCTTACCATCTACCGTAACATTACCTGAGGAGACAATTTCGCCTTTAATCTCA
This sequence comes from uncultured Gracilibacteraceae bacterium, assembly GCA_964477085.1. Lineage (GTDB taxonomy): Bacteria > Bacillota > Desulfitobacteriia > Desulfitobacteriales > Syntrophobotulaceae > Dichloromethanomonas. The sequence goes on from CAYZDF010000005.1 coordinate 67,741, forward strand.
CAAGTAGGGGCGATATACATATCTTTTGAAGAATTGTTCAATTCCATCAAAGACCTCCTCTGTAAAATTTATGCTTTAATATAAGAATATAGTAAATTTTGTCATATTTATATGGACATGTTTTCCTTTTGTTGTAGTATATTAGTCCTATTATGTTATATCTGGTTTATGTGCTACGACTGCAAACGATCTTAGATCAGGAACATTGACTGTTACTGAGGCATATTGTATTGCTTCAGTAATAAGAAAATTTAATAAAAGTAATAACTTTATCGATAAGTTATTTTTAAGCAATAAGACTAAACTTAGTCTGAACGATCAGTTTATTGTTTTTTCTCTTATTCGTCGTGATGTTAATCTTTTTTCTTAGATTTGTTTTCTCTAATGGATATGACTTGTACGAATCCTTCCTGTAGTAAATCATCCTCTTCTTTGCTCTGTTGAAAGAGGGAAAGCTTTTTATTTATAATTGATAAAATTCCTCCGATGACGACGCCAACGGCCAACACCCAGGGAAGTCCCTGTTCCAGCAGGTGGATTTGGGCCAGAAACTGACAGGCTGGATCTTTTAAGATCATTTCTCCTGCAGTATAACCCAAAAGACCTGACCCTACTGAGATGAGCCATGACCATCTTTTCATCAGAGATGACAGAAAAGTACTGCCAAAGATAACAATGGGTATGCTGATCGCAAGTCCCAACATGAGAAGAAGCATATTCCCGCCGGCTGCCCCTGCTACCGCCAGGACATTATCAAGGCTCATGAGTAAATCAGCGATGATAATCGTTTTAATCGCTTCCTGCAGTTTGTATGGAGCCTGAGAATCTTCAATATGCTCGTTTTCTTCACCTTTTAGCAATTTTAGGGCAATCCAAAGTAAGAAAAGCCCTCCCAATGCTTGGATGTAGGGCAGTGTTAAGAGGATAACGGCTCCCGCTGTGAGTATGATGCGTAGTGTGACTGCACCGAAGGTTCCCCAGAATATCCCTTTTCTTCGGTCTTTGTCCTCCAGATGCAGGGTGGCCATGGCGATGACCACCGCATTATCTCCGCTAAGTATCAGGTTGATAAGTAAAATCTCAAGGAGAGAACCCCATAGATTTATAGTTAATTCCACTTGCATCCCTCCTAAATCAGGTTATTGAGAGGGACGCCATTCTGTTACTCTTTACACGTTGGGTATTTAAGGCAAAAAAGTACTGCCCCTAAAAGAGACAGTCCTTTTTTGCTCTAAAAAGCTAATTATCTATGCTTCTAAGTTATTTATGCGTATTTGTTTTAGCCTGAGATCCTTTTTCTTTAAATACTTTTAAGATAAACAAACCCGTAATTACAGCCGCAATCAGAAGTCCAACCGGATAAGATATGGATGTCGGAAGTATGTAATAGCCTCCTCTCAAAATAATATTATTTAATGAACTAATCATAAAGCCAATATCTCAAAAATGCCAAAGAGAACTGACATTTTGACAATGGTCTGCCGGTCCAGTTTATGCTCGATCAAGTTGTGAAAAAGCTTTGTCCTGGTCAGGATAAAGGCAACAATAAAAAGAATTCCTAACCTTTGGATCATAAGCCAAAAATGATTTGACATACGGGAAAAACTCCTTTTTGTCTTTGGGCTCATTATAATACTTTTGTTGTTAATGCTCAAAACTTTTCATGCTTTTAATAAAACCATATCTTGCTCTTCCATCTTAGCCAGACCGTAGTACATAGCGAATAAGATTAGTCATATCATCAACAAGTAATGGGAAGAAAATAAAAGACCTACCATTTTAAAGTGGGTAGATCTCATTAACTTAATGAGAAATTTTGATGTTTATAAGCATTATCTCAATCCCTTTCCTCTTGCGGCGCAGGCTCAAAGAGAACAGAGAAAGTCGTACCCTTGAAATTGGTATCGACTTCTATATTAGCTTCATGTCGTTGGGCTATTTCGTAACAGACATACAGGCCGAGGCCCGTTCCTGCTTCCTTTGTACTGAAGAACGGCGTTCCCAATTTTTCCAGGTTCTCAATGTCAATACCTTTACCCTGATCCTGAACAGACAGGACTACTTTACCCCTGTCTGTATAGGTTCTGACCAACACGCTTCCATTCTGCTCCATGGACTCCAAGGCATTGCGGGTTAGATTCAGAATCAATTGGCGAATCTCATTGCTGTTGACCATAAGGTCGGGTGTAGTCTTAAGGTCAAATTTGATGGTTTTACCCTGAAATACAGCATCGGCTTCCAGTAAAGGTGTCAAGCTCTTGATAATAGGCTTCAAATTATGTCTGGCTCGATTAGTCTCTTTCTTACTCTTGCCGATGGTATTGAATTCTTGGAGAATAGAATTGACTCTATCCATCTCTTCAATCATAATCTCGAAGTATTCTTTGAACTCGTCGTTATTTATCTTATTATAGAGAAGCTGCAAAAATCCCTTAACGGTGGTCATTGGATTACGGACTTCATGACTGATAACGGAGGCCAGCTCCACGATGGTGTTGAGTTTATCCAACTGAGCGATCTCTTTTTCCAAACGGCGATGGCGAGTAATATCTCTGGCTACTGCTGAGGTCCCAATCACATTCCCAGAAAGATCCTTGATGGGGGCAAGGGTAATAAATACGGCTACTGTCTCTCCACCTTTCCTTTGACGAACGGTCTCATAGCTGTAAGTATCTCCTTGCCGGATAATGTTGATGATGTTATCGATCTCTTCTTCTTGCCCAGGGAAACCTAAAATATGTATTCTTTGTCCCATAATCTCTTCTTTACTATAGCCAAAAATCTGCTCTGCAGCATTGTTCCAACTTATGATACGTCCTTCGTGATCTATCGCATAGATCGCATCCAAAGATGCTTCCACGATGGAGTCCAATCTGAGAAGCTTATCCTGATACTCTTTACGCTCACTAATATCATTAGCTACAAAATAGTAAAGTTGTTTATTTAAGTCCAGATAAACATAACACTCATAATAAATAAAAGTCCCATTCTTAAGACATAATCTTATTTCTAAAGAGGGGCTTACGACATTATGGACAGCGTTCTTCATCATGGCAAGAGTGCTTTGCTGATCGTCTTCATGGACATAGCTTAGAATTTCTTTCCCGAGCAAATCATCTTTGACCTCGCCCAAAAAGTCTTCCATGGCTTGATTAACCCATATAATTTTTCCGTGGAGGTCCGTCTGGCAGAATAGATCATCGCTTAATAAAAGAAATTTCTCCACATCAACGGCATCCTGCAGCATACAGTTACGGAATAGTTCTTTCTTAGGTTTTCTTCTGGGCGGTGAAACTATTGTTTGTTTAGGCATAGTCATCTCCTAAAAGTCTCATCTATTTTAATTATAATCAAAATATTCTGGAAAAAACAGTACTTTATGACGTATTTCTTTCTTGTTCTTCCATCATGTCAAATAATTAACATTTTTTCACAGGAAATTTGATACTATTTCAATGTTATGTCGCATTTTTTTATTGTAGCGTATTACCATTTATCTTTCAATTTTATTCTTTGCAATACTACACGTGAACAGTCAAGATTTCATAAACTATAAAAAATGGCCAACATTTAAGGGGCTGATGAGATGTACGCCTATATCTTTAATTATAGCCTAACTGCCTGTTTTCTATCAGTTATATTTCTGATTCTCATCATCTTAGGAGTATTCCTCTAATTCTTAACCGGAACAATTGGAGAAGGCGACTGACACTTATTATGTCAGTATTATGGGTATTCATACGATGATCAACATGCCCATGAGTATAATGATCATACTGTCAGAGAAAACGTCGGAAATGTGTTAATGTAGAGATGGCCTTTATTCTGTGCCCTGTGCCGGGGGCACGCCACAGAATAAAGGCCAAGCCTTAGAGGCTTGGCCTTTCCCTGTATACAGTACGTTTTTATCTTTTACTTATTGTCATTACTCAAAAATCAACAATACTTTTGTAACAGGGCCATATCATTTTAATTTAATACTTTTCCATTGGAATGATAATTTTTGCAATACCAGCTCCCAACAGTGATTTGAGAATATCACCGGCAATGAAGGGGATATAACCTAACCATAACAAATTAACAAGCGTCACGGATTCACCCATAACCATACTTTGCCATAGTCCTAAATGAATGAGTCCGGGTATATACACCAGTACCAGCTGTGCAAACATGATCGCAGCGGTTAAAGGAAAGATTTTACGCGATTCTACATGATTATCAAAGAGATTTCCCATGAATAAAGCCGCGAGGATAAATCCAAGTACATATCCTCCTGTAGGTCCAGCCAAGGCTGCTACACCGCCTTTAAAACCTGCCATCCAAGGAATTCCGGCAAGTGCACCCAGGGCATAAATGATCATACTCACGCCACCCCATCTTTTGCCGAGAAGGACGGCTGCTAAGATGACCCCGAGCTGAGAGGCTACGATGGGTATGGGCGTGAACGGCAAGAATATTTTGACTTGGGCCAGGAGGCCGGTAAAACACGCCATACCTCCTGCAAGTGACAGCTTGGTTAAAAAGGTGGATTGACTGCGCCACTGATAATACGAGAATCTTTTCTGACGATAGACATCTATCATCCCCTGAATTTGACTCATTTTTTTCCCTCACTTTTACTTTTCTAGCTTTTTGAAACATGCCCATTGATACTAATATTTGAATATATTAACAGATATCATCTCTCTATATGTTATATATTCCATGTTGAAGTTAGATTATGCTTCATTTTAATTGCAATGTAAATTACTATAATTTCAATACCTTAACGCATACATACAACAGGTTGAAGCATTTAGACATTGTGTTACAATAATATAACTTTTTTTGATAACTGATAATACTTTGAATTAGCTTAGGGTGTAAGCCTCAGAGATATCTCACCGGATATGACCGAGATCACCTGGCCATCATCCAATCGCACCAGAAGTTCACCTTGTGAACCGATATCCATGGCCATTGCCTGTCGTCCAACCCCTTGATTAAGTAAGGTTACCTCTTTACCGATAACGGCTGACTTTTGCCGGCAAATGGTTAGAGTCTGGCCCAGGCTTTTGTCCCTTAAGAACTCCACATATAGAGATTCAAAGCTATTTAATATCCCAGCGATGATTCTCTCCCGGCAGAGATGCATGCCTGTTTCCTGACTGAGGGAGGTAGCAATGCTCCTTAATTCCTCCGGGAAATCTGCCATCTCCAAGCTGACATTGAGGCCTATTCCCAATACCACAGAGTGGACATGATCTCCGCTAATTTGCATTTCTGTAAGAATACCGCCAACTTTCCTGCCCCTTATCAGAATATCATTAGGCCATTTTATCTCTACTTTGTCCTGAAGTGCTAAATATTCCTTCTCCAAAGCCAAACAGACAGTGGCTGCTGCTACTGATGTCAGCTGGGGAATGTGGGCGGAGGGAATATCTGGTTTGAGGAGTATTGACATCCAGATACCCTTGGCCTTTGGTGAAATCCACTGGCGACCCAAACGTCCTCTGCCTGCGGTCTGGTGTTCACTCACAACCACCATCCCTTCCTGCTCGTCCAACGCTCTCCGTTTACATTCGTTGTTGGTCGAATCAATGGTTTGCAGGCAATGAATGGGGTGGCCGATCGTTTTCGTTTGCAGGCATCTTACGATATCATCATGATTCAAAAGGTTCAGAGTCACTCCAGAAAAGCTCCAATCCCTCTGTATTTGTTGTATCTCCGGTTAAGGACGTCATCAATCTGTTCTTTCATGGCTTTAAAAGGAACTTTTAAGAGGTTTTCTTTAATATCAGCTGCCATTGCTTCTTCATCCTTATGCGCACCACCTGCAGGCTCGGGAAGAATCTTATCGATAATCTGCATCTCTTTTAGGTCTTGAGCTGTGATCTTCATGATTTGGGCTGCTTCCTTGGCTCTGGAAGCATCCTTCCAGAGAATACTGGCGAAACCTTCAGGGGTAAGGATGGAGTACACAGAGTGTTCCAGCATCCAAATCTCATCGGCAACTGACAGGGCCAAGGCCCCACCACTTCCGCCTTCACCGATTACGATGGAGATAACGGGCGTACGTAAATTGATCATCTCCAAGAGATTTCTGGCAATCGCTTCACCTTGTCCTCTTTCCTCAGCTCCAATACCGGGATAGGCCCCAGGCGTATCAATAAAACAGATGATGGGCCTTTGAAATTTTTCGGCCTGTTTCATCAGTCTCAGTGCTTTGCGAAATCCTTCGGGGTTCGGCATCCCAAAGTTGCGAAGAACGTTTTCTTTGGTATTCCTTCCTTTTTGTTGGCCAATCACAGTGACGGGAAGATCGCGTAATCTAGCTACCCCTCCAACAATACAGGGATCATCACGGAAATGACGATCGCCATGAAGCTCGATAAACCCATCGAAGATCTTTTCAATATAGTCAAGTGCTGTTGGTCGCTCGATCATCCTAGAAAGGGTCAATTTGTCCATCGGGCTCAGGTTAATGATCGCCTCTGATTTCATTTGGGCCAGTTTATCTTCCAGGACTTTGATCTCTGCCGAGAAATTGGTTTTCTTATCCTGAGCAAACTTCTTAAGGTCTTCGATCTTATTATTAAGTTCCGTTATATCCTTTTCCCGTTCTAACATCGAACCACTCCTAAGTTTTCCAGTACTTCATTATCTTTTTTTAAAATGCTATTGTTTACTCAAGATGAACAATGCTTAATGACAGAGCCCTTTTTTATAATTAATCTATCAATGATGTATTTTAATCAAACGGGATAAGGTCAGTTTTAGATTATCCCTGGCCACAATTTTATCGATCAGTCCATGTTCCAGCAGAAACTCTGCTGTTTGGAATCCTTCCGGAAGTTTTTGTCTGATGGTTTGTTCGACAACCCTTTTACCGGCAAAACCAACCAACGCACCTGGCTCAGCCAGAGTTATGTCACCTAACATGGCGAAACTGGCTGTAACCCCTCCGGTAGTAGGATCTGTAAGTACCGAAATGTAGAGGCCACCTGCCTGATCATGTCTCGCTGCTGCAGCTGAAGTCTTGGCCATCTGCATGAGGGAGAACATCCCTTCCTGCATCCGGGCACCTCCTGAGGCCGTAAAGATGATGATGGGCTTTTTCTTAGCTGTCGCCAGTTCAAAGGCCCGAGTGACCTTTTCACCCACCACAGAACCCATGCTTCCCATCATAAAGTTACTATCCATAACGGCGATCACAGCGTCATTGCCATGAATTTTACCATAGCCTGTGACTACTGCTTCAGAAAGAACTGATTTTTCTCTGCTTTCCTGGATTTTATCTTCATATCCTTGAAAATCGAGAGGATTGACACTGGTGAGACCTTCATCAATTTCCTTAAATGTTCCGGTATCCATTATCAGTTCTATTCTTTCCCTGGCAGTCATCCGATAGTGATAACCACAAGATGAACAGACCTTGTTATTATTACAAAGGTCTTTATTATAAATCGTTTCCCCACATTTTTCACATTTGATCCATAACCCGTTCGGTATGGACGGGGCTGGAAGGCTGCTCTGCTCTCCCTGAGTCTGCGGGGTATTCTGTTGTATCACAAGGTAACGTGGTTTTTTAAAAACCTTATTGATCTTAAACATTGGCACCAACCGTTATAGTTTTTATCCTTGGATTTCATGCTTAAAGCATTCTATGACAGGGCTTTTCTCCATAATACGTAAAAAAAGAAATGCGACTGATATTTTTGCCGTTTAGTAGTTATTTAAGGTTAAATTCCTTGGCTATAAACGAAGTATCAATATCGCCTTGGATAAAATTTTCGTTGTTAAGAATCTGAAAAAGGAACTCGATGTTGGTATCGATCCCTTCAATGATCAACTCATCAAGAGCACGACGCATCTTATTTAAGGCTTCTCCTCTATCTCTTCCATAAGTGATCAGTTTGCCAATCATAGAGTCATAGGTAGGTGGGATTTCATAACCGTTATAGAGAGCTGTATCAAAACGGACACCGCTGCCACCCGGCCATAAAATAATATTGGCTCTGCCTGGTGAAGGCCTGAATCCCAGTGATGGGTTTTCGGCATTGATCCTGCATTCTACGGCATGCCCCTTAATCATAACATGTTCTTGTCGAACTTCAAGCTTCTCCCCAGAAGCTATTCTGATCTGTTCCTGAACGATGTCCATACCAGTAACCAGTTCGGTTACCGGATGCTCGACCTGAATACGGGTATTCATCTCCATGAAATAATAATTGCCGTTTTTATCCACCAGGAATTCGATGGTTCCGGCATTTTTATATCCTACAGCTTTGGCAGCACGAACTGCTGCCTCACCCATTTTCTCCCTCAGTTCCTGGGTGAGCACGGTTGAAGGCGCTTCTTCAATAACCTTTTGATTTCGACGTTGAATAGAACAATCCCGTTCTCCTAAATGGATCACGTTTCCATAATTATCTGCCAGTATCTGAAATTCGATATGCCTTGGTTCTTCCAGATACTTTTCCATATACATGGAGTCATCATTAAAGGCTGCTTTGGCTTCTGTTTTGGCTGTTTCATAAGCCTTTTTAAGTTCATCGGCACTGCGGACGATTCTGATTCCACGACCGCCGCCGCCTGCTGAAGCTTTAAGCATAATAGGATAGGCGATGGACTCTGCAGCTTTTACTGCATGTCCGAAATCTTCAAGAATCCCCTCGACACCGGGGACAACCGGAACCTTGGCATCAATCATCATTTGTCTGGCTTTGGCTTTATTGCCCATGATCTCAATAACCTCGGGGTCCGGACCAATAAAGGTAATATTACATTCCCTGCACATCTCTGCGAATTGACTGTTTTCCGCCAAAAAACCAAACCCTGGATGAATAGCTTCGGCACCGGTGAGGACAGTCGAGCTGATGATGTTTTCAGTATTTAGATAACTATCTCTGGCTCGTGCAGGTCCAATACAGACAGCTTCATCAGCCAGGTCGACATGCAGGGCATTACGATCGATCTCTGAGTAGACAGCTACGGTCTGAATTCCCATCTCCCTACAGGCCCTGATGATTCGAACGGCTATCTCTCCTCGATTGGCAATGAGAATTTTATTGAACAAAATTTCACCTTCTCATTAAAATAGCTCTGATATCTAAAAGTAATCAAAAAAAACTATAATAAGTAAAACATTTTATCTTTTTATAGACTAAGACATAGAGATTAAAGATTGATGAGAATACTAACCCACGAAAAACATCAGTTCAGCTTCCACCGCTGTCTTTCCGTCCACTGTGGCTAAGGCTTTTCCAATCCCCGCCGGGCCTTTAATCTTAATGATTTCTACTTCCAGTCTGAGAACATCACCTGGTACAACTTTTTTTCTGATCTTAGCCTTATCGATACCCGTAAAGTACGCTATTTTCCCTTGGTATTTTTCCATCTTCAGAAGTGCTACTGCTCCGGCCTGAGCCAGGGCTTCAATGATTAAGACAGCAGGCATCACCGGCTCCTGAGGAAAATGTCCCTGGAAAAAGTATTCATTCATGGTTACATTTTTATAGGCCACTACTTTTTTTCCGACTTCCAGTTCTTCAACTTTATCGATCAGAAGAAACGGATAACGATGAGGGATAATCTCCTCTATCTCTTTGATTCCAAGTTGCATATATAACCTCCGTGATAGCTTGACCAATAGTCTTAAGCTTTAGTAACAATAAACA
>CAYZDF010000006.1:0-77191 GCA_964477085.1 uncultured Gracilibacteraceae bacterium
TCTGCAAAAGAGGCTAGGGCGTCCGGGAGTGTTAAGGAAAACTTCTAGAGCGTTTACTAAAAAGGATTGAAGTGCGGACTAAGTGGCGATCAAGTTCTGATGGTGGAGACACCACAGGCCCGGGGGAAGGGGAAACCACCCTGATGGGAAACCGAAGGGACCCTGGCGGGAAAACCTACTTGACCTAAGCCGCAACATTTACTTTGCGATATCCTAAGGCCCGAAGGAATTATTACTTTCACCTCTTTTCGTAAGAGGTTTTTTATTTTTGTAGGAGAAAACCAATAAAAAAGGCAGTGCATCTAACACTGCCTTCAAAAACGGCTAAAATGAATTCACTAATTGTCGCTTTCAGTCGATACAGAACTGGTATAGATGGAGCTATTGCCGTTGTTGTTTTCCTCGTAAGTACTTGTACCGATAAAGCGTGCACCCTGATCAATTCTAAGTTGTTTTGTATTGATATCTCCATAGAGGCGGGCAGTAGAACTCAATTCCAATAATTCTTTGGCTTTGATATTCCCGTGCACTTCTCCGGCGATACTAACGGTTTGGGCTTCGATGTTGGCTTTAAGAACAGCAGACTGACCGATAACTAATTCTCCGACGATGGTGATCGTACCTTCAATTTTACCATCAATCCTGGCATTGCCACCAGATACAAAAGAGCCTTTAATTTCACTGTCTTCTGCCAGGTAAGTTACATTGTTGCTGCTGCTGACGATTCGAGCCACGGGTTTAATATCATTCTCTTTTTTACCAAACATCTTATCACTGCTCCTTATTATACGATGTGAAAACCAAAGGATCTACTAACTGTCCGTCAACATAAGCACTATAGTGGACATGACTGCCGGTGCTTCGACCTGAATTGCCGCTATAGGCAACGATTTCACCTTTTTTAACTTTATCTCCGGTCTTAACGGTCAGTTTAGAGTTATGGGCGTAGAACGTTACAACCCCGAAGCCATGACTGATTTGCACTTTTCTGCCCCAATAGCCGTCCCAACCTGCAAAGGTGACAGTACCTTCCGCAACAGCCATGACGGGTGTGCCGTAATCGCAGGCAATGTCAATTCCATTGTGGAATTCGCTTGTCCAACGGCCAAATGGATTTCTTCGATAGCCGAAGGGCGAGGAAATAGGACCATTAACAGGGAGAATACTGGGAGTGCGATTCACTTTATCTTCATATTGAATGGTCGCATCATAGTATTCTTCAATAATCTGCATGTGATTATCAACCAATGCAGAAGCCTGATCCAGGCTCTCGGGTTCAGTCATGGATTGGAGCGAGAAAGAACCACGACTAATTTCTGTACCAGGGTTTTCCTGATTGATTTTTAATATACCCGCAATTTTTTTCTCAAGGGAAGCTATCGCCAGAAGATTATCGTTGATCTCTGTGGTCTTTTCATTAAGGCGAGCAATCTCTAAGTTCTTAGTCTGCAATTCCATTTCCAGTTGATCAACGTACGCAATTTTTTGTTTATAGCTCTTTATGTAATGAGCCTGATAGACATCATGAAGGAACAATCCAGAAAAGAATAGTCCAAAGGCAGCTGAACTAATGATGATAATTTTCTTGGCTTTAAGAGAAAAATGAATCTGTCTGGGCGCTTTGTCATTTTCAGGGGGGATGATGATGATGGAATACTTGTTTTTCAAGGTATCACTCCTGAATAGAATTGGGAAATAGACAAGAAAGAACAAAATATCCTCTTTCTTCTCGTAGAAATTACAATATACCCATTTTTAGGATATACACCTTTTGTCCTATTGTCAATAATAAGTAATGACACAAATGATGACAATAAACGATTAGCAATTGTCTTTTCGAAAATAATCAAATACAGCCTGAGCTGCGTTCTGGGGCAGTCCTGAAGCCTTCAACTCTTCAACGGAGGCGTTTTGAATGTTTTCCAAAGATTGAAAAACCTGAAACAGCTGTCGTTTCCGTTTAGCTCCGATACCGGGAATGCCATCCAATTCAGAGGAGGTCATATTCTTGATCCTTTGTTGTCGATGAAAGGTGATGGCAAATCGATGGACTTCATCTTGGATACGGTGAATGAAGTGAAAAACTTCAGGTTGTGAATCTATTGGAATCTCCAATCCAGTACTGTCAATCAAAGCTCGGGTTTCATGTTTGTCATTTTTGACCATTCCAGCTACGGGGATAGAAATCTCTAATTCCTGAAGACAGTATAGAGCGGCACGAACCTGCCCTTTGCCACCGTCCACCAGAATCAGATCTGGCAGTGGAGACTTTTCCTGGATTAAACGGGAATATCTTCTGGAAATAACATGTTTAAGATATGCAGTATCGTTATTATTATTCTCAAGTGGCATAATATTATATTTTCGGTAATTGGAACGACAGGGTTTACCTTGTTTAAATTGTACCATTCCACCGACAACATTGGTTCCGGATAATCCGGAAATATCGAAGGCTTCGATTACATCAGCTTCAGGTATACGCAAGATATCGGCGAGTAGGTCTAAGGTTTTGTTGATTTCTTCATTTTTTAGATTTTCAAGCTTGTTTTTTTCCTCCAGGGCAGTTTTAGCGTTAGAGATCGCCATATTAATAAGTTCGCGCGTTTTCCCTTTTTTGGGTACGATCAGTGGAAGTAAACTCATTATGGCTGTATCATTGATTTCCTGGGTACAAATCTCTTCAGGAAGTGCTGTCGTATAATTTATATAATACTGAACGATAAAGGTAATAAATGATTCTTCAGGTTCCGTATAGTAAGGAAAAATATAACCCTCACGTGTGACTAGTTTTCCCTGGCGGAAACAAAAAACCTGGATACTGATGAGTTCTTCGTCATGAGTATAAGCCACAATATCCCTATCTTTAAAATCATTCAGAGTGATATTTTGTTTTTCACTTATTTTCTGAAGATCCGTGATTAAGTCTCGGTATTCCCTGGCTGCTTCAAACTGTAAAGCCTCAGCTGCATCTTTCATTCGTCTTTCCAACCAGGTGATAATGCTCTTTTGGTTGCCACGCAGGAAGAGAGATGCTTTATCCAGGATTTCTTCATAATCGGCTGCTGAAACTTCGTTTGTACACGGGCCTAAGCATTGTCCTAAGTGATAATACAGGCAGGGTTTATTTGGAAGGTGATTGCATTTTCGGAAAGGTAAGAGTCTGTTTAAGAGTCGTGCAGTTTCTCTCGCAGCTGTTGCATTAGGATAAGGGCCAAAAAACTTGCCTGATTTTTTGTTAACTTGTCGTGTAACCACAATTCGAGGATGTTTTTCTGAGGTGATCAGGATATAAGGGTAAGACTTATCGTCCCTCAGCATAATATTATATTGTGGGATGTACTTCTTAATGAGGTTGCATTCCAGGATGAGGGCTTCAACTTCAGAAGAAGTAAGGATATATTCAAAATCTGTTATTTCGTTAACGAGCTTTTGTGTCTTCTGATCATGGGAGCCTGTAAAATAGGAACGAACCCTATTCCTCAATATTTTGGCTTTACCAACATATATAACATTGCCCTCTGCATTCTTCATGAGATATACGCCCGGTTTATCAGGCAAAAGACTTAGTTTCTCTTTGAGTAGTTCCATCCCATTACTCACCTCTAAACTCCATATTAGAGGTAATGGTCACAAGATGCAACTTGGTATCATATTCCAAAGCTTAACAACGTATACATTCAAGGGGTGATTTTATGCGAAATGCATGGGGACGTCCTCCTAAAAATGATATATGGGGAGATATCCAAGCCCTGGCTTTATGGATTTTCATTGTCGGGATAGTAGGCTATCTATTGTTTCCTGACTTTTTTCATAATGTTTATACGCAGCTCACTGTTCCAGTCGAAGAAACGGAAGATATCGGTGAAATCAGCTTACCCTCTTCCAATATTGACTTTTCGGATCCTAACCTTGATTATCAGCTTCCCAGTGTGTACAATTCTCTCTATACAGGCGATAGTGAGATTTCGGACGGCTATTGGGCTTTATTCGTGATGGATAGTGAGTTTAATCAATTAGCCTTATCTACGGAAAGCTATGCGTTTATACTGAGGTTAATTGATGGGGATCGAAAAGCAGACGTAAATAAAACACTGCTCTTGGCTGCCAAAGGTAAGATCCAAAAATATGTCGTCAGTGAAGAGGTTTATATCATTTTGTCAAATATGAGCAAAATAAATGAACGGTCAGGAAAAATCTGACCGTTTTTTGACTTAACTATACTACGTAAAAAAGATCTCTAATTTCAATTTGAAGGAGACAATCCCTATCTGAAAAGTAATTTTGCTCCTGTTGCAAATAAGATTATTCCTAATACCTGCCATGGATTCCATGCGATTCTCTGGACACCCAAAAGACCCAGGTGGTCGATGAGTACAGCTACGCCGACTTGTCCGACGATGATAGCCGTGGTGGCATTACAGACCCCAATCTTGGAGATGGATAGAGCAACGAGAGCAACGATCGCTACGCTTAAAATCCCGCCTAGATACAAATACCAAGGAATCTGCAGCCATTTATGCTGTAGAACAGGAACCTTCCAGATTAAGACAGCAATAAGCGTCGCCAGTGTGCCGATGATATGAACCATCAAGGTTGAGGAAAGCAAAGACACTTTTTGAGTTAATTGAGAGTTCAGTGTACCTTGTAAGGCCATTGCTGCTCCAGAAAGGGCGGCCATAACAGCTGGAATAGACAAGTATTTAAGCAAAACTCTAACCCCCTATAATTATATTTATTGAAATTTTAGGATGAATATGGGCAAGAACACCAAGTCAGTTAAAAATATTGTAGTATTTGTTCATTTTGTCAGGGGAAAATTATGAATGATTTGAAATAGAGAAAAGAGGTGGAAGAATGGATTTTGATCCTGAGTTGGTGCGAAGGGCACAAATGCTACTTACTCTTGATCATTCGCTGCCTCAGGTAAAAGAAATCCTTTTACGCGAAGGCTATCGTGATGATCAAGTTCTGGAGTTGATAGATGCAACTGAAGAGGTTCTTAATTATTTTGTACCGCCGGTGTATGATGACAATAAAATAGCTATCGATATTCGGCATACGAATAAGTGTCCTGACTTTGATCCTACTCCGGATTTACTTGTAGACAGAATCAGTGGTAAAATTGAATTATTAACGCCCCATCTTCAAGAAACATGGAGAGTAGCCAATGAGATTCGTAAAACCATCAAGTATCAATATCGGTAAGAAACAGGGATATAATTTATCCCTGTTTATTTTTCCTGGAAAAATTATTATTATGTAGAATGAAAGTTGGCAAAAAGTGTTTATGTATATTACTATAAGGTTATCAAAGTTTTTCTTAATCCGATGGGTGGCAGGAACAAAGAAGAAAATATTGGAATTATTGCAGACGGTTGCATAATTACTTCATTATGACAATGAGAAGTAAGAGTATAAGCCATTCAGACAGTGAATAGAACTTAGATGGTTGACAGGAGTCGTTTTATGAGAGTTGGAATACTGGCCGATACCCATATAAAAAAAGATCGAATACTTAATCGGTTCGTGTGGGAATCCTTAATAGGGGTGGATTTGATTTTGCATGCGGGTGATATTGTCACAGACGGTGTGATTGAGGAATTAGCCTTAATTGCTCCTGTTATCGCAGTCCGAGGGAATTGTGACTGGTGGGTAGATGATCTTCCCGATAAAGTGATTAAGGACATAGGATCACTAAAGGTGGGTTTAACACATGGGCATTCAGGCACAGGTCGGAATACCTCCGATGTGGCCTATAACACGTTTAAAAAAGATAACGTCGATATCATTATCTTTGGACATAGTCACATACCGTATAAGAGTTTTAATAATGGGGTCTTGATGTTTAATCCGGGCTCTACGACTGAACGCAGGGGTCAACCTCACTTCTCTTTAGGTATGATGGTCGTGGAAGATGGATTTTTTGATATCCAACACTTGTTCTTTTGAGGTGATGGAATGAAATTTCGCCATCAAAAAATAAAAAGAGAACACAGCATTATCGATGGTGGCCTGGATTGGCTGAAAGATCTCAGTAAGCATAAAGATGTAAGCGATATCATACCTGGCGTGATCGATGTGACAAACTCTAAAGAACGAGGGATCGTGTATAAATACGAAACACCTACTGGTTGTAAGCTGTTCATGAAAAGTGGCGGCTCTATCCAGGAAGTCTTTGTTGTTACCAAAAAACCGGAGGCAGTGGAAGAGTGGGTCTCCAGGATTATGGAAGAGTTATCTTTTTTTCAAGCTGCCCTGGTTGATGCAATGCCTAAAGATATCTATAAAGAAGCCAGTAAAAGTGTAAAACCTAAGACTGATAAAGCAGCAAAAACAACAAAACCACTAAAAGATATGGAATTTGAAGAATTACAACTCAGTAGAAGAGATGGTATGCTCTCGGCGATTAAAGAAGAGTATCAGTTGGTCGAGATCAATCAGGGGTTAAGGGATTCTCTGGTGGAAAGTCTGGCCAGTATGGCCGATTTGGAAAATCCTAAAATAAAAGATGCTATTGACCCGGTGATTAAAGAAGTGCTGGAAAAGCTTTATAAGGCTCAGAGCCCAAACCATAAGGATGTAAACAAAAACATACAAAATAAACGGAGGTAATTAAAATACATAGTTGTTACAAGACGAAACTGTCTATTTTTAGTTATTCTCAGACGTTTTTAGATATGGTACTTGGTTATTACTCGTGTGCTCCATATTATTTGGTTTTTCCAGAATTATTTGGTCTTCCCCGATTCTTATCCATTCCTTGGCCGGAGGGTTCGTAGAATTTCACGTTTTTAGCCTCTGCAGGGAGATAATCTTGCTCAACCCAGTTACCGGGGTAAGAATGAGGATAGAGATATCCGGATCCATGTCCTAAGGTCTTGGCTCCGGGGTAATGGGCATCACGCAAATGAGTGGGGACTTGACCGATCCGATGGTTTTTAACGTGATGGACTGCATCTGTGATGGCAGTAACCACAGAATTGCTTTTGGGAGCAGTGGCTATGGCCAGAACGGCTTGAGCCATCGGTATGCGGGCTTCAGGCAGACCCACCCATTCCAGGGCATTGGCTGCAGCATGAGCCTGTAACATGACCAGCGGTTCAGCCAGACCTATGTCTTCAGAAGCATGAACGATAATACGTCTCATGATAAAACGGGGATCTTCACCCGATTCTAATAAGACCGCCAACCAATAAAGAGCTGCATCAGGATCCGAACCACGCATACTCTTGATCATCGCCGATATGATGTCATAATGATTATCACCAGCTTTATCAAAGCGGAAGTGCCTTTCCTGAACAGATTCCTTAGCCACTTCCAGATCGATTCTTCTGATACCATTGACTGGAGCTGTGGTGAGGACAGCTAATTCCAAAGCATTAAGTGCCCGTCGTAGATCACCACCGGCGAAATCAATCCAATGGGTAATAGCTTGAGGCGATATATCTGTTTGATATTGTCCCAAGCCATTTTCCATATCCTTTTGTGCTCTTTCTAATCCTAGACTTACCTCTTCCTCGGTGAGGAGGTTAAGTCTGAATAGGGTTGAGCGACTTAAGAGTGCAGCATTGATCTCAAAATAGGGGTTTTCGGTGGTTGCCCCGATAAAAGTAATGATTCCTTTTTCAATGGCAGGGAGTAGAACATCCTGCTGACCTTTATTAAAGCGATGAACTTCATCACAGAATACCAGAGTTTTTTGCTGATAGAGATGAAGTCTTTCTTCTGCTTTTTCAATAATCTCCCTGATCTCTTTAACCCCAGAGGAGACTGCATTGATCCTGACGAAACAGGAAGCTGTCGTATTGGCGATAACCTGAGCAAGTGAAGTTTTTCCCGTTCCCGGGGGGCCGTAGAGAATAATTGATGTGATTCGATCGGCTTCGATAGCACGACGTAAGAGCTTACCAGGTCCTAAAATATCCTGTTGACCGATGAAATCTTCCAATTTAGTCGGCCGCATTCGTTCAGCTAAAGGCGCCACTTTATTGGAATCAAAAGCAGAGGCAAAAAGATTCATGATCAGTCCATTCCTTTCTATAAAACACACAAACAATTGATAACAGAGTTCATTTGTAAATATAAAATATAAGATATAAATGCTATATTATCACAAATATTATAACAGGATAATTACGCAATATTAACAAATATATTATTGACATATTCCGATTGGTTTAGTAGGATATAAATGTACTTGCCACCTTTAAATATTGTGGCGAAGCGAGAGGTGAAAAGGTGTGAAATTTTCTACCAGAGGTAGATATGGCGTCCAGATTATGGTTGATTTAGCCCAGCACTCGGACGAGGGTCCCATCTCGCTCAAAAGTGTGGCTGACAGACAAAAGTTATCAGAACATTATCTGGAACAGCTTATCCCGGAATTACGAAAAGCTGGTTTGGTTAAAAGTATCAGAGGAGCCCAGGGTGGATATGTTCTAGCCCGGAAACCGGAAGAAATTTATATCGGGGATGTTATCAGGGTTCTGGAAGGACCGATCGCTCCCGTTGAATGTACCAACCAATCTGGTAGTGATTGCTGTGAAAAGACAAGTTTCTGTGTCACCCGCGAAGTATGGGTGAAAGTCAGAGACTCAATAAATGATGTCGTGGACTCCATCTCTCTGGCCGATTTAATAAAAGATGCTGAAAGTGGGGAAGGAGAGAGAGTAAACCTCTTTCAGGAAGAAGCATAAGTTTTAAACGTGAAACGGAGGATAACACAAATGAGGCGCATTTATCTGGACCATAGTGCAACAACGCCCGTAGACCCACAAGTAGCCGAATTGATGATGACTTATTACCTTGAATATTATGGCAACCCGTCAAGTGTTCATTTTTATGGACGTCAGGTCAAAAAAGCACTTGAGGATGCCAGAACACAAGTAGCATCTCTGATCAAGGCCGACGTTTCTGAACTGATATTCACCAGTGGCGGAACTGAAGCGGACAACCTTGCTATTCAAGGGGCAGCAAAAGCCCGTGCTAATAAAGGAAAACACCTCATTACCACAGCGATTGAACATCATGCCGTACTCGATACATTTAAGTACCTGGCCAAAAACGGTTATGAACTTACGATCTTACCTGTGGACGAAGAGGGTATCGTCAGTGTTGAAGAATTAAAGAAAGCCATCCGTCCGGATACCATCTTGATCAGTGTAATGCATGCCAATAACGAAGTTGGATCCATTCAGCCCATTACGGAACTAGGTAAGATCGCTAAAGATAACGGCATTCTTTTTCATGTCGATGCCGTCCAATCCTTAGGTAAAGTACCCATTGATGTCAAGAAGATGAATGTAGATCTGATGACGATATCCAGTCATAAGATCTATGGTCCTAAAGGCGTAGGAGCTCTCTATGTACGTAAAGGAGTAAAAATATCACCGCTTGTCTTTGGTGGTTCACAAGAGCGTAAAATGCGTTCAGGTACAGAAAATACTCCAGGGATCATTGGCTTTGGCAAAGCCTGTGAACTCGCTGCACATCGTATTGAGAAAGAAAATAAAGAACTGATCAGACTCAGAGACAAATTGATGAATGGAATCGTTTCCAGCATCGAGAAAGTGAAGATCAACGGACCGCTCGGAGAGAAACGTCTGCCTAACAACGTGAACGTCAGCATCAATTATATTGAGGGAGAATCATTGCTCTTGAGCCTCGATATGCTTGGAATAGCTGCTTCAAGCGGTTCTGCCTGTACTTCGGGGTCCTTAGATCCTTCCCATGTTCTCCTGGCAATGGGTCTAAGTCATGAAGTTGCTCATGGCTCACTCAGGTTATCTCTGGGAAGACAGAATACCGATGAAGATATCAACTTTGTCTTGCAGGAACTTCCCAAAATCGTGAATAGACTAAGGGAGATGTCTCCCCTCTATAATAAAGCCAACTGTTAGAGTAGAAGCACTAAGGTTGAGCACATAGGAGTGAAAGAAATGTATTCAGAAAAAGTCATTGATCATTTTACCAACCCTCGTAATGTTGGAGAGATTGAAAATGCAGATGGTGTCGGACAGGTAGGCAATGCCAAATGCGGGGATATCATGCGAATTACCCTTGACATAGAGGATAATATTATCAAGGATGTCAAGTTTAAGACCTTTGGCTGTGGAGCAGCTGTCGCCACAAGCAGTATGGTGACTGAGATGGTAAAAGGTAAGACCCTGGAAGAAGCCTTGGAGATTTCCAATGCGACCGTAGCTGAAGCCCTCGATGGTCTGCCTCAAACCAAAATGCACTGCTCGAACTTGGCAGCAGATGCTGTGCATGCTGCCATTAAGGATTACATGGCAAAAATAAAGGTTTGAGATTTATAAAATGATGCACCCTACTGTTAAGATTTGGCGGCGTGGACAGTCCATTGTCCATTGCCGCTTCTTTGCTTGAGTTATTATGACTATATTTACTTTTTAACAATTTTTAACAAAATTTTTAAATTCTCTCACCAATTTTTAAGCGTTAGGTTTTATGATTGAAGTTAATAAGACTAATGTATTCGTCAAATGAATAGTCTTTGATAATATTGGCAAAAATGTTAGGTGTTATAATAAAAGAATTGGTGGGCTAATATGCGGAGGATGAGAGATCTGATCAGGCTTCCTGTCGTTGAACAGGATTCCGGACAGCGATTAGGGTGGGTCAAGGATATCGTCTTTGATGAAAAAAACAATAAAGTAACGGGAATTATACTAGAAAAAGAGTCTCTTCTGAAACCTCAACAGAGAAAGGTTTCGAGAGCTGATATATTCTCTTTCGGAAAAGAATCACTCTTAGTGACCAAACTCTCCAAAAAAAGATGTTTGGGTACACAATGGTCTGAGAAAGTTGGAAGTAAGGTGTACAATGGAGAGGGAGAGATCAAAGGGACTGTCGGGGACATTTTTGTGGATAATCTGGTTGAAAGTGTTGTAGGGTACGAGATTTCCGACGGTTTATTTGCAGATCTGTTTAAAGGAAGAGAAGCGATCTTTGAAGAGAATATTCTGGCCGAAGGTCAAGATGTTATCGTAATTGAAGGGGGTTCGTTATCATGATTTGCCCGGTTTGCGGGGGGCGACAAATAGGCAAGGTGGGTGTTGAACAGTTTTACTGTTGGGATTGTTGTGTTGAATTCAACAGCCATACCGACAAGGTCGTTGTCTATGATTTAGAAGAAGACGGAACACTTGTTGCCTGGGAAGACTTTTACCTGGAAAGTCAGGAAGTTATCCAAGCTGCTGCTGAGTAAAGATGGAAACAACTATTTAAACATATGGAGATTGTCTGGATTGATGGCCGTTCTTGGCCGTTCTTAGGTTGGGATTTTCAAATCATTTTTGAAAAGACCGGCCTTTTATTGTCTATGATGGGAGGCCTGGAATGAAACGCTCACATCTCGGATGGCTATTTACTATCCTTTTACTAGCCATAAGTGGCTTCTTTGTCTTTAAAGTCAAAAATATCATTTCTCCCTTTATTGTCGGATTGGTACTGGCGTATCTTTTGAGTCCTCTGGTCACATGGTTGGAGAAGAAAGGCCTGAAGCGCAGGGGAGCTGTAGCGGTTATTTTTATCTGGATCAGTGTTATCACCACCCTGTTATTGTTTATACTCCTGCCAAGGCTCTACATCGAGTTGGGTAAATTAGCGACAGTCCTGCCTGAACGTATTCAAGTTATCTATGACTATGCTCAGAATGCTAAGGAATATTATGCTCAGGCCGGTTTACCTAGTGAAGTCAGCAAATTAATTGATGGGCAATTAAATGAAGGACAGGATTTTCTCATCAGCTGGTTGGAAAGCATTATCGAAAATCTTCCTGGCCTCCTGACATCCATTGGACTCATGATCCTGTCACCTATCCTGGCAATATACTTTCTGCTGGAGTGGAAAAAAATCACCGAAGGGGTCATCAAGTTAGTACCTGGACGATTAAGAGGAGAGTGGCACCGATTTTTGCAGGAAATCGATTATATTATTCAACGTTATATTCAGGGTAATATTATTGATGCCCTGATTGTCGGATTCCTTATCGGCTTAGGTGTGAAAATGATCGGGATGGAGTATGCCCTGGTCATTGGGGTGATCTGCGGGATAACCAACCTTATACCCTATTTCGGCCCGGTCCTGGGAGGTATACCCTCTGTTCTTTTAGCCCTGAGCAAAAGCCCTTCCATGGCTCTAAAGGTCGTTCTCATTATCTTAATTATTCAACAAATAGACGGGAATATCATAAACCCCCGTTTGATGAGCAATAAAGTTGGTCTGCATCCGCTTTGGGTTGTATTTGCTATTTTAGCTGGGGGTGAGTTAGGTGGACTTTTAGGGATGCTGATCGCCATCCCTTTAGCAGCCATTCTTAAGATTATTTTCAGAGAAATCTACCTCCATCTGGTTTCACCCAAGGTTTTAAAAACCAACAGGAATTGAGCCCTGTTGACAGAAAACTTTACTATTGGCTATACTTAAATGAGTGTAATTTTTAGGGGTTACCCAACGTTTAAATTTGCTCGAGAGAGCCTTCCATATAAGGAGGAAGAAGATGTATACCGGAAAACAATTGCGGGAAATGTTCTTAAAATACTTCGAACAAAAGGGACACAGCATTGAGCGCAGTGCCTCACTTATTCCAAAAGATGATCCAACCTTGCTTTTAACTGTAGCAGGGATGGTTCCGTTTAAACCTTATTTCATGCGACAGGTTGAGCCACCGTTCCCCCGAGCCACCACTTCCCAGAAGTGTGTTCGAACACCTGATCTGGAGTCGGTTGGAAAAACAGCTAGACATCATACCTTCTTTGAGATGTTAGGTAACTTCTCATTCGGTGATTATTTTAAGAAGGAGGCTATTACCTGGGCTTGGGAATATGTCACTGTTATCCTGAAGCTTCCGACGGAGAAGCTATGGGTAACCATTCACCCCGAGGATGAAGAAGCGAAGAATTACTGGATCAAAGAAGCGGGGATTGCTCCCGATAGGATCGTTCACGACCCGGATAATTTCTGGGCCGCCGGCCCTAAAGGTCCCTGCGGACCCTGTTCAGAAATCTATGTTGACCTCGGAGACACACGGGGATGTGGTAAGGAAGATTGTGCTATCGGTTGTGACTGTGACCGTTTCCTGGAAATCTGGAATCTGGTCTTTATGCAATACAGTCGGGATGAAGCAGGGGTACTTACACCGCTTCCGAAGCAGAATATTGATACAGGTATGGGTCTAGAAAGGATCGCCTCGGTTATGCAAGGAGTCGATTCCAACTTCGATACCGATCTTTTTATGCCGATCATCACTAAGACTGCTGCCATTGCCGGGGTTCAGTATAAGAAAGATACCAAGACCGATATTGCCTTAAAGGTCGTGGCAGATCATACCCGGGCCGTTTCCTTCATGCTGGCCGATGGGATTCGCCCCAGTAGTGAGGGCAGAGGATATGTTTTAAGACGTATTTTACGGCGAGCCGTTCGTTATGCTCGTATTATCGGTATTGAGAAACCATTCTTAGAGCAGGTTTTCTCAGTGATTCAAGAGTATTATGCGGGCTGGTACAATGAGTTAAAAGAAAATGAAAACTTTATCTTAAATCATCTTCGTTTGGAAGAAAAGAACTTCCAGGCTACCCTGGAACAAGGGACGCTTATCCTGCAAGAGAAAGTCAGATCACTTAAGGATACCGGAAAAACACAACTCAGTGGTGAAGATGCCTTCCATCTTTATGAAACATACGGGTTCCCAGTGGAATTAACGCAGGAGATGTTACTCGAAGAAGGTATCTCAGTGGACATGGAAACTTTTAAGACCGCTTCCGATGAACACCGCCGTCTGGCCAAAGAACAGTCCCGTCAGATGAAAGCCAATGTCGAGAACACAGCTCTGATTGAGAAAGGGAAAACGTTAGGAACGACCAAATTTGTCGGGTATGACAATATATCCACTGAATGTGTTATCCAAGCCTTGTTTACGGATGAGGCTGAGGTCGAAAGCGTCGGCGAAGGGGAAGAAGTTCTCTGTATTGTCGATCAGACACCATTCTATGTGGAGAGCGGTGGTCAGGTATCTGATCAAGGCATAATCCAAACAGAAAAAGCCAGTGCGCAAGTTATTGAATTAAAAAAGCTGCCCAATGGAACGATCAGCCATCGTCTGTTGATTAAAGACGGTGTTTTGAAAAAAGGGGATAGGGCTCAGGCTGTTGTCCAAGCAGAAGAAAGAAAAGCCGTTGCAGTTCATCACAGTTCCACCCATCTTCTTCATCATGCTTTAAGACAAGTCCTGGGTGAGCATGTTCAACAAGCGGGATCATTGGTCACGGCGGAACGTTTAAGATTCGATTTTTCCCATTTTTCTGCTTTGACCAAAGAGGAACTTCTGGTCATCGAAAATGAAGTTAACCAGCAAATCATGGCTAATCTGTCGGTGAAAGCCGAAGAGATGGATATGAACCAAGCCCGGGCCAAAGGTGCTATCGCCTTGTTCGGTGAGAAATACGGTAATGTAGTTCGTGTGGTCGAGATGGGTGACTGCAGTATTGAACTCTGTGGCGGGACCCACGTTAAAAGTACAGGAGAAATTGGTCTCTTTAAGATTATCTCCGAAGGTGGTATTGGTGCTGGTCTGAGAAGGATCGAAGCTGTGGCGGGTAAAGAGGCCTTGCTCTATATGCGCAATTTGGAGAACCAACTTAGTGAGATCAGTACGGTTTTAAAAGCCCAACCTCAGGAAACCGTAAAGAAGGTACATTCATTAGTACTTCAGAGCAAGGAACTGGAAAAAGAAGTGCAACAACTGACCTCTAAACTATCCAAGTATGAAGCTGACAGTATTTTAGATAAAGTTCTGGATGTCAGGGGCCTCAAGGTTCTGGCTGCCCGCGTTCAGGCCCCGGATATGGACACCCTGAGACAGACTGCCGATATGCTGAGGGATAAGATATCAGAAGGAATTATTGTTCTTGGTGCAGCTGCGGAAGGCAAGGTAAATTTTGTTACAGTCGTGCACCCCTCAGGTTTAAGCGGCCTTCATGCTGGAAAGATTATTAAGGAAGTGGCTACCATCACCGGTGGTGGCGGGGGCGGACGTCCGGATATGGCTCAGGCCGGTGGCAAAGACCCGGCTAAACTGGGTGAAGCCCTGGATAAGGTCCCGGCTATTATCTCCGGGTTCCTGAGATAAATTTTTTTTTGACATCCTTTGATTACTTTTTAATCGAAAATTTGATAACTTTTTAATCTAAAAAAGGTAATTTAAATCCGAACGGAGAATAATAATGATACAAACTGGTAAAAAGAAAGGAGGTATAAACCTTGAGTAAAATGGAAGATACAATGATGTTTAAATCTCTGACAGGGGATAACTCAGCTCGTGAAATATTGCAACAGGTTTATGCTGCACTACAGGAAAAAGGATATGATCCCATTAACCAGTTGGTCGGATATCTCATGTCCGGAGATCCTGTCTATATTACCAGTCATAATCAGGCCAGGACGAAGATCCGTAAATTGGAACGGTATGAATTACTTGAGGAACTCGTGGGATATTACTTGCGTGATCTCAAGTAAGCATTGGCATCTCTAGAAAAGATGTAAAAGTGCTTTGACCGTTAGATCAGCTTATCCATTATCTTTAAATATTGGTTATTTTGATGTTGTTTATCTTGACCCTCACTTCCCGGTGGGGGTTTCGTTAATGCTTTATAGAAAGGGCTTCTTTTCTATAATCAGCTTCCAAAAAAATTCTAATTGATAAAGTTGAAAGGTATATCAACGGGTATGGATGTGCGACGGGTAAAGCTTGGGCTATATGGACCCGAAGTATCTGAAGTTTGCTTTGGCAGTTTAGCTATATCACCTCTTCAGGGAAGGGTTACCCTGGAGGAAGGGCGGGATGTTTTTTGCTATGCCTGTTCCCAAGGGATTGATTGGGTTGACACCGCTGAAATCTACGATAATTACCAACAATTGAAGCCAATCCTAAGTCAGCATACCCATGTCAAGGTAGTTACCAAGTCTTATGCAGTGACTGCGGAGGAGTTAAACTACAGTCTGGATATGGCCCGCAAGGGACTGGGACGGGATTATATCGATATCTTTCTCCTGCATGAACAGGAAAGTCACTACACATTAAAAGGACATGCCGAAGCTTGGGAAGCGTTATGTCAGGCTAAAGCCAAAGGACAGGTCGGTTACATCGGAATTTCTACACACGCTGTCCAGGGTGTCAGAGCTGGTGCACTCCAACCCGGACTGGATGTCATTCACCCGATTATCAATCACCAAGGTTTAGGGATTATTGATGGCAGCTTAGAGGAGATGTTACAGGCTATCTGCTTTGCCTCGGAATTAGGAATTGGCATTTATGCCATGAAAGTATTCGGAGGAGGTCATCTGGCTAAAGAACCTGAAAAAGCCCTTCAGTTCATCCGCAAGATTAAAGGTGTCCAAGCTATCGCATTAGGGATGTCATCCAGGCAGGAAGTCGATTTTAATCTCCGCCTTTTAGCGGGTGAGGAGATCCCTGACGATCTGAAAAAGGCGGTCATTCATAGGGAAAGAAAACTGTATATTGCTGATTGGTGTCAGGGATGTGGTTCCTGTATAGAAGCATGTCCTCAGGAGGCCTTGTACATCAATGAAGGGCAGGTTTCTCTTTGGGCAGACAAGTGTGTTCTCTGCGGTTATTGTGGCAGAAAATGTCCGCATTTCTGTTTGAAGATTGTCTGAACGGTGCATAATGTATGGTGGGAGGTGAAATATTGAGGATAATGGGGCTGGATCTGGGAGAAAAGACGATCGGGGTGGCGATGAGTGATGCTCTGAAAATCACTGCGCAGGCTGTGACCGTTATTAAGAGATCCAAAAATGAAATGGAAGAGCTCCAAAGCTTAATCCAAGAGTACGAGGTTGACCTAATTCTTCTGGGATATCCTCGTAACATGAATGGGACCCTGGGTGAAAGGGCTCATCTTTCAGAGGAGTTCTCTCGAAAATTGACAGAAAGGTTTGGACTTCCGGTCAAATTGTGGGATGAACGTTTGAGTACGGTAGCAGCAGGACGAGCTTTGCTGGAAGCGGATCTCTCCCGGGCTAAACGTAAAAAAGTCATTGATAAAATGGCTGCTGTTTTTATCCTGCAGGGATATTTAGACAGCCTATGAATAATAATTAATTAACGTTTTCTTTACTCATAGTATTTGACAATCTTTACCTGTGAGGGTACAATTACAATATCTTTTTTAAGAGGTGAATAATTATGACAGATGACATCAATAAACAAGAAGAAATTGAAGAAGAGGCTTTTGATATCGTCGTTTTAAATGATGATGAAGGCAATGAACATGAGTTCATGCATCTTGCTACGGTGGAAGTTGAAGGCAATACTTATTTTGTTCTCCTGCCTGTCGAAGAAACTGAAGATGATGATGATGAAGCAGAAGCTATTATTCTTAAACTTGGCAAAGATGAAAATGGCGAAGATATGCTGATGGACATCGAAGACGATGAAGAGTGGGAAAAAGTTGCTGATGCTTGGGAAGAAATGGAAGACGAATTAGGCGAAGAATAATTCAAATACTGGATTTCTAGTTTGAATTAGACTTTAAACAAGAATTAGTGTAAAATAGGAACAAACTATGGGAACTCACGAGTTTTTCGTGAGTTTCTTTATGCTTTTGGCTAATGGTAATGAAGGGTGAAACAGGTTATAATATAAAAAGTTTTAGATTATCTTTCCGAGAATGTTCAGTAATGACTCAAAAATAATGCTTAAAAGAACCTATCAAATTAAAGAAAGAAGAGAAGAATAGTGGCTAGAAAATATCGTAGGAAATCTGCCAAGGGCAGGTTGGGCCTATTTGTCATTGCACTAGTCGTACTCTTGGTTCCTTTCACTTTGGGAATCTGGTGGGCAGGGAACTTAAAGCCTGTGGCTGATTCCGGCAAGAATGAGGTGTTCGTGCTGAAATCCGGTATGTCTGCCCAGCAAGTGGCCAAAGAGCTGGAAGACAAAAATTTAATTCGCAGTGCCGAAGTGTTTCGTCAATTATGTCGCGTCAATAAAGCAGATTCCAAACTGGTAGCAGGTGCCTACTATCTCTCTCCAGCCATGAGCTCCCAGGATATCCTCAACATCCTGTTGAAAGGGCCGGAGCCGGATATTGTGAGGGTGACGATCCCTGAAGGCTATAATGTGGCTCAGATTGTCAAAGCTCTATCCGAGCATGGTCTTGGTACAGAAGAAGAGTTCTATCAGGTGATGAAGAATTACACAGCGAAAGATTATGCTTTCCTGAAAGACATCCCCAAAGGAGAAAGCCGTTTGGAAGGGTTCCTGTTCCCGGATACCTATTTCTTTGATAAGAAGGCCAAACCCAAGGAAGTAGTGGATCGTTTTCTGGAACGGTTTGAAAGAGAACTAAGCGCAGAAACTCAAGCCCGTCTGAAAGAGATGGATATCTTCGTTTATACCTGGGTGACGAAGGCTTCCGTGGTGGAAAAGGAAGCTGCCAAGGCGGAGGAAAGACCCCTGATCGCGGGCATCTTCAACAATCGGATTAAAGCTGGTATGCCGCTTCAATCCTGTGCTACCGTCCAGTATGTCCTCGGTGAGGTCAAGCCTGTCTTAAGCCTCCAGGATATTGAGATTGACTCTCCTTACAACACCTACAAGAACGCTGGTCTGCCTCCGGGTCCCATCGCCAATCCCGGACATGCTTCACTCCAGGCTGTTCTGTATCCGGCTAAGACGGATTATTTCTACTTCGTAGCCAAAAACGATGGCTCACACGCCTTTGCGGTGACCTATAATGAACATCTGAAGAATGTCAGTAGGTATCAGTAGTGAATCAGTAGGTATCTTTGCCCTTCCATTAACATCGACCGAGCTTTTGGCTTCCGTGACAGCGACACATGATGGGTTACGGATTAGAATGATTTGCTTCTGTCTTTTGTTTGTTACAGCTAGAGCTAAGTAATCAAAGTATTAAAAAATTTTAAATAAGCAAATGGGGCACGTCAGACGGCCCCATTTTCAATGACTATACACTTTTCTTCTTATGCCAGAACTCTATGACTATGCACTTCTTATACCGGATCTCTATGACTAGACTATTTCTTCATGTGTCAGGTTTTTCTATATCTAAGCTAATTTACGTGCATTGGCATTTATCATATTCCATTATTTTCTATTACTTTTTGTGCATCATGTCAAAAATCTGCTGAACATCCTTGTCACCGCGTCCGGAGAGATTAACAATGATAATGCTGTCCTGAGACATTGCCGGTGCAATTTTCAGGGTATGAGCCAAGGCGTGGGCACTTTCCAGGGCAGGGATAATCCCTTCCGTCTTGGAGAGAGTGTGAAAGGCTGCTAAAGCTTCCTGGTCATCAATCGAGACATATTCAGCACGTCCAATATCATACAGGTAGGAATGCTCGGGACCAACACCGGGGTAGTCCAGGCCGGCTGAGATGGAGTGAGTAGGGAGCGGTTCACCTTCTTCGTCAGCCATCAGATAACATTTAAAGCCATGGATAATGCCAGGTTTGCCAGCGCAGATCGGTGCCGCATGTTCACCGGTTTCCAGACCGTGACCGGCGGGCTCCACACCAATGAGCTTAACTTGCTGGTCAGGGATAAAATCAGCGAAGATACCAATAGCATTGCTGCCACCTCCAACAGCTGCGATCACCGCATCAGGGAGACGGCCTTCGGCTTCCAGGATCTGCTCCTTGGCTTCACGGCTGATGATGGATTGGAAATGTTTAACCATAGTGGGGTAAGGGTGTGGACCTACAGCTGAGCCCAGCATATAGAAAGTATCCTTGTAATTCATAATAAGGTCTTCAAGGGCTGCATCGACAGCATCTTTCAGCGTCCTTCCTCCACGGGTAACAGCTATCACTTTTGCACCTAAGAGTTCCATACGGAAGACATTGAGAGCCTGTCTCCTGGTATCTTCCTCGCCCATATAGATAATGCATTCCATATCGAAAAGAGCACAGGCCGTAGCTGTAGCGACACCATGTTGTCCTGCTCCGGTTTCGGCAATCACACGTTTCAGTCCCATCCGTTTAGCCAGAAGGACCTGGCCGATGGTATTGTTGATTTTGTGCGCACCTGTATGGTTAAGGTCTTCACGTTTTAGATAGATCTTAGCGCCGCCTAGTGTTTTGGATAACTTCTCGGCATAATAGAGAGGGTTAGGACGACCAATATATTGCTTAAAATAATAAGCTAATTCTTTGTTAAACTCGGGGTCATCCTTAAAATTGTCAAAGGTATCCGCCAGGTTGTCTAGAACCACCTGCAGATCGGGGGGGACGAAACTGCCACCATATTCACCGAAATAACCTTTTTGAGTTGTCATTGAGATTACCTCCATTAAATATATTTCTCTTGGCCTTTATTATTAGCAAATAAAAAAGCTTTCTGTCGTGTAAGGACAAAAAGCTCACTTTCGTGGTGCCACCTTGCTTTGCACTGTCCGGTTTGTGACCAGGAACAGGTGCCTTTATCAGATACGGAGTCCAAGACTCGATATCCTGTTCCTGTAACGGGAAACTCCCGGCATCACCTAATCAGCATCAGCCTTTCGGATTGCGGCTCTGAGACCCATTCTATCCAAGGGATCGTATCAGACTTCCACCAGCTCTGACTCGCTAAAACTACCGCTTCGGATATACTATTTCTCTTCAATGCCTTGAGATTCACTTTTAAGTATTTTACTATAAAGCATTTATTCTGGCAAGAGGTGAAGGGAAAATTAGCATTCTTCATGTCATGCTTAAATGGCAAATGTGAACAATTTCGTTGATAGTGTTTTTACGAGTGTCTTCAGGAAGATGCTTGACCATGATCGCTAATACCAGAGCGTTATCGGTGGCCAATAGCCCTTCGAGGGCGATGAGAATAAGAAGTACCCAACCGTACTCAGCTAAAAGTGTGAAATCCATCCAAAAGCCTCCTCAATAATTAGTAAATCGTATACCTTCTTTGCTTTGCGCGAGGATGAGAGTCAAAATAAAAAGACCTTTACCATTTTGAGGTAAAGGTCTGGCTACAACAAAAATGTTGCAATAAAGCCGGAGGAAGAATCCCCGAAATGACGACTTTATTGAATGAGCTACTCCCCTTTTATTTATAGGTATTAAATCATGATTATCATATTAAATCCCGCTATAGAAGTCAAGAATTTTTAGTTTTTAATAAACTGAATTTTACCTTTGTGCAAACTGCCTATATAATAGGTTAAAGAGAGACCCAAAAATATTCTGCAACATGTAATACGTCGATTTATTATTTTAAGACTTACGACATTTAATACTAAGAATTAAAATAGTTACAACGCAATAGTCACGATTAAAGAGAAAAGAGACAAGATAAACAGATACGATAAAGATTTACGGCTAAAAGTTACAATAGAAAAGTCACGACGGAATCGTTCAAGTAAGTATTGTTTTCGATACTTGACCGCTATTTAAAGATTGAAGATATTTTTCACCATATATGATGGAGGTTCTTATGAAAAAACCTGAAATACTGGCGCCGGCTGGTGATCTGGAGAAACTGCGATTTGCTTATGCCTATGGCGCTGATGCGGTTTATGCCGGTGGCAGTGCATTTGGCTTACGCGCTTATGCCGGAAATCTGAATGATGATACAATGCGGGAGGGGGTAGAGTATGCCCATAAGCTCAACCGCAAACTTTATATTACCGTTAATATCTTTGCACATGAAAATGATTTTGAAACACTGAAGCATTATCTCCGTAAACTGGAGGATATCGGGGTGGACGGGATTATCGTATCCGACCCCGGCGTGATCGCTTTGGCGCGGACGGAAACACCCGGCCTTAACGTCCATCTCAGTACACAAGCCAACTGCACCAATTCCCACAGCGCTAACTTTTGGTTTTCGCAAGGGGTTAAGCGGATTGTATTGGCCAGAGAACTATCCTTGGAAGAATTGCAAGGTTTGCGCCCGAAGGTGGAAGGAGAGCTGGAGATCTTTATCCATGGGGCCATGTGCATGTCCTATTCGGGGCGCTGTCTTTTGAGTAATTATCTGACAGGCAGGGATGCCAACCGGGGTGAATGCACCCATCCCTGTCGCTGGGGCTATGCCCTCATCGAAGAGAAAAGACCGGGTCAGTATTTCCCGATCAAAGAGGATGCGCGAGGGAGCTATATCTTTAATTCTCATGATCTTTGTCTCCTGCCGCACCTGCCCTTGCTGAAAGAGTTAAACTTAGCGAGCTATAAGATTGAAGGCCGGATGAAAAGTGCCTACTATGTAGCCAGCACGGTTAAAGTCTATCGGGAAGCCATCGATCTTCTGTGGGAACAAGGAGAGGAAGCCTTTAATAAAAGGGTTCCGAAGTGGCTGGCTGAAATGGATAAGGTCAGTCATCGTGATTACTCCACCGGATTCCTCTTTGGTAAACCGGGAGCGGAAGCCCATAATATTGGAACTTCGAATTATATCAGGGAATACAGCTTCGTGGGCAGGGTTTTAGTAGAGGCAGAATGCCAGGAGATAGGCAAATCAGAGTACGGCTTCTGGATTGAACAGCGTAACCATTTCCAGGTCGGTGATGAACTGGAGGTTCTTTCTCCCCAGGGTGAACCATGGACATTTCCGGTAACAGCCCTTTGGAATGAGGATAATGAACCGGTGGAAGTGGCTCGGCATGCCCAGCAGAAGTTAAGAATTGCTTCACCCGTTCCTTTGGTACCATTCAGCATTTTGCGTAAAGTGATCAGAAAGTTTAAGTCTGGCCCTGCCTAAACGGTTTTAAGTATGGTCCAAGTAATAGTAGGAGAGATAGTAAAGTGGACGTCAAAATAAGCGAAAAGCAACGGTGGAGTGAAGCGGATTTACTGGTCAGAGCTCAGGTTTCGCGCTCGGAAATTCAGATGCTCGCCAAATATGTGGAAGGTTTGGGTCACCTTGGAGTAGTCACTACAGTTGATAGGATGAGTGGGGAAGTCGTAATCCAGACTACTAAATATTGTTGGCCAAATCTCAGAAAGATACTTTCAGAATTACCTATTAACATAAGCTTAATGGAAAGTTAATTCAACTATTTATTAATGTATTTTTCTTAAGAAATAATTAGTACCCTGTCAACCCTATTATCATATAAATCCTGGCGGCAGATTTTTTGTAATACTGCGTTGTCGTCAATCGCAATACTATTTTAGAGTTTACAAGGTACTAGAAAATTGCTGTTGATATATTTTGGGGGTTGTCGTTTAATAGTAAATAAAAACTCAACTCTAAAGAATAGTTTCATATTAAGCTTATAGTATCTTCAAAAAAATCCTTCTATTATTATCAAACCTTTATTCACAAATAATAGGTTTCAAAGGGGATATTCTTGAATGAAAAAACAATGGCTCGCTGTTATTCGTGATAATGATCTCACCGTGGCTAGAGTAGCTACAGGAAAAAACAAAGAGATGAAAGTGTTGTTCCTCTCAGAATATCGGAGTGCCAGATTAACGGAGCAAGAACCGGGGGAGATTCTTAATCAGGATTTTGCCAGTATTAAACATTGGCTTGATCAACAGCGTATCCCCTATAAGAAATTAAAGATAGCAATCTCAAGTCTGGGTCTGATCACCAGAGTTATCACTCTGCCACAGATGTCCAATAATGATTTGGAAAAACTGATCACCGATCACATTGACCAATACTTTACGCTTAATGTTAAGAATTACATTATTGACTATAGGATTCTGAATAAGTATAGAGAAAATGAAAAGCCGATGATCGAAGTTCTCTTGGCTGCATTTCCAAGAATGCGTGTGAAGAATGTCTTGGCACTATGTCAATACCTTCAATTTGAGCCCATGGTAATCGATCTAACAGCAGATTGTCTTGCCAGAATATATGCTAATCTTGCCGACAAATCTAAAGCTTTAAGGTCCACGGATAGCCAACACGGATCTTTCCAAGGGGATATGGCCATCGTATCTATGCATGGGGATAAGATCGAATTCGTTCTTTTGGAGAATGGAACGTTCTTTTTATATTCCGATATGGAATTGGACATCCAGACCATTTCAGCTCGTTTCCAGAGAAAAATGGCAGATAAAGAGTTCAATTCTGTGAATGCTGCTTCCTCGTCAGAAATCAATAAAACTATTCTTGCAGAAATCTCAACTTCACCGAAAACGGCATCTTCGTTGGAAATTAAGTCCTCTCAAAATTTAGGATTTAAACACCAGGAAGAAACACCTTTTTCAATAGAAGCTGGTTTAGGTCCGGTATATGCTTCAGATTCTGAGTATTTGTTGGATGATATTTTACTTACTGAAAATGGAGTTCATTTTCTTTCTTCTCATACCCATGATATTGAGCTTAACAGTTCACTTGATGCTAGGGTTGAAGAGATCTTCAACCGTTATGCCATTGCAAAGGACAATATAACTCTGCCTGAATTTGTTCTAGATCAATCATCACCAGAAGCAGAAGAGTTTCAATCCGTCGCATTAAGCATTACTTCCAGAAAAGACTATTCTGATGTATTTGTACTGGAAGATTTGTTTGTCCCTCTGGAAAATCTGGAAGAAGAGCTGCCGATCACTTTATCTAAGCAAGAGCTACTGAAACAGCTTGAGAGTGAAAACCATCTGCATAATCAAAATTCTGTGGATGACAAGATAATAATGAGTAATAATAAAGAAATCTTACTGGAAGAAAAGATTGATCATAGAAACATAGAAAGTTATGATGATATAGATTTAAATAGATTAAGCGAAATCGAATTTGAAAGTTTCCTGAGGAAAACCCCAAAAAAGCTGGATAAGACTATTGTGATGGCATCAGGATTTGAAGAAAACAGTACTTCTGATACTCTTGAACCGTCGATGACGGGTGTGGGATTTGACTATAAAGCTAAAGAGTATTGTCGCTTAGAGCCAAAAGAGGAGTTAAAAAATGCTCTAAGTCCGGTACTTTCAACCCTTTCTGAACACTTGGAGTTCTTCGCAGCCCGCCACTTCGGACAAACCGTTCATTCTGTCTATCTAACTGGAGAGTTTTGTACGTTACCTTATCTGGCAGAGATTTTTTCTGAAAATCTGAGCGTGCAGACAGTGGTCGGCTTCCCTAAAGACTGGAAACCTCAGCTTGAAGGAAGTTGTAAAGGGATGGCTGCTAAATGGCCAAAGTATGGAAGCTTGTACGGTCTAGCCTTGAGGGAGGATTAAATGAAGGAAAGAATGCAGTTTAATTATGCCCAGCGTTGGAGAATAGAACATAGCGGTCCTAAACAGTCCACCCAAAAACAGGCAAGGAGTGCCATTGTCTTGACTCTTTTCAGCTTAATACTCTTTTCGGTATTGGCTTTTCCGTGGATTTGGCAGTTTGTTCTTGATCATAATCTTAAAAAGACCGAAGAAAGAATCGTTAATTATCATGAGGTGGCTGTAACGTTAGAAAAGATTGACCGCTTAAAAAAGGAGATTGAAGGGAAGAACAACTTCCTTCAAGTAGTTAAAGGAAAAGCCAAGGACCCTAGGGATGTACTATCTCAGATCAGTACACTTCTGCCGACAGGGATAACGGTGACTTCTTTTGATCTTCAGTCGGATAATAAGGTACAGATCGAATTAGTGATTCCCGGGCCGGTTGATCTGGCCAAATTATGGATAAACTTCTTGGATTCGGAAATGTTTACGGATTTTGACCTCAAGTCAGTATCTTTAGTTGATCAGGCCCAAACCCAAAAAGTAACCTTTAAAATGAAGTAACAGGGGTACAAAAGCCTATGAATAAGCACAAAAATCAAATTATTATATTGGTGGCGGTTATAGGCATTGGACTTCTCTATGCTTATATCCAAAATTTGTTTATTCCGCAGTGGGCTAACCTAAAAGATATATCCGCTTATGCTGCTGAAAGGCAGGCCTATCTGGCCAAATTAGAAGAGAGCTACAAAGTGCTTTCAACCCTAGAAGAAGAGGCGGTAGATCTGGAAGTGCAGGCCTCTATCCTTGATAATAAGATGCCTAAGAAACTGGATAAACCTGATATTATGTTAACAATCTATAGTATGGCCAAGAAAAACGGATTAGCCCCGAAGAGTCTGGGTTATGAAGCAATCCAGGATGAAGGTGCATTTCTCTCCATGCCCATGACCTTTTCCTGTACTGGACCGCAAGCCAATGTCTATACCCTTCTTCAGCAATTTTTAAATAACAATAAGTATATTTTTACTCTTGATAGTATCAGTTTCAGCCAGAAAAATGAGGAAACCACGACCACCATGCTAATTGTTGCTTATGCTTATAAATAAGTAGAAGTAGCATTTGGAGTGTAAACACCCAAACGTGATTCGAAAAAATTTCCAGCCAGGAGATAGGCAGTATTCATCACTCCTAAGCATAGTAATTAGAAACAGTACAAAAGGAGTTGAAGAAGGTTGATCACTGAAGTTTTTCTGGTTGGTCTGGCTCTATCTGTTATTAAAGGAATAACCCTTCTTGTATCATATATCAATAATAATG
Source organism: uncultured Gracilibacteraceae bacterium (assembly GCA_964477085.1). GTDB lineage: Bacteria > Bacillota > Desulfitobacteriia > Desulfitobacteriales > Syntrophobotulaceae > Dichloromethanomonas. The sequence goes on from CAYZDF010000006.1 coordinate 26,491, forward strand.
CCTTTCCCCAGCCATTAGGGGAAGAGGAGGAGGGGGAATACCTCCGTATTTTGGCAGATTATAAAGAGGGGACAAAGAACAGCCTCAATGAACTGATGGTGGAAAATGCCCGTAACAAACTAATTGAGCATAATTTGAGATTAGTTGCTCATCTTGTCAAAAAATACGATGGGACAGGTGAGGATAGTGATGACCTGATTTCGATCGGTACCATTGGCCTGATAAAGGGAATTAACACATTTAACACCGATAAAGGAACCCGTCTGGCCACATATGCTGCTCGTTGTATCGAGAATGAGATACTGATGTATTTGAGATCCTTGAAAAAATCCCGGGGGGAGGTATCGATGTATGATCCGATCGGAACAGATAAAGAAGGCAATACCATCAATCTCATCGATGTTTTAGGTACGGAGCCGGATGCTATATCGGATCAGGTAGAGAGTGAATTTGAACAGCGGGCTGTTTTGGATAAATTAAAATTCCTTACCAAACGTGAACGCATGGTAATCCAACTGCGCTTTGGCCTGATGAATGGTCCCAAGAAAACACAGCGTGAAATAGCTAAACTTTTAGGAATATCCCGATCGTACGTATCCCGTATTGAAAAGAAAGCTGTACAGAAGCTTACCGAGGAGATGAAACATCATAAGCCAATATAAAATGAGGATAGAATATGTTGCTCTGGAATATTCTACTGATATATAATTATTTGGTAATATGATGAAAGCAGAGGGAAGTTTTGGATGATCGGTATTTTACGCCCTGACTTTCAATATGAGACATTGCATCGGATTCCGGTAGAGGATCTTATGGCTATTAGAATCAGGGGGCTACTCCTGGATCTTGATAATACCATCGCTCCCTGGGATGATAAATCACTGACCAGTGAAGTGATTGATTGGTTTGAAGCGATTAAAACGGCGGGGATAAAAGCTTGTATCGTATCGAATAATACTAAGCCGGATCGGGTATCTGCTGTAGCTGATATTCTTGGTGTTCTTTACGTTTATAATGCAGCAAAACCGAGGAAAAAAGCGTTTAAAATGGGCCTTCATACCTTGGATCTCAAGGAATCGGAGGTTGTGGTTATTGGTGATCAACTATTTACCGATGTTTATGGCGGGAATCGGCTCGGTCTGAAGACCATTCTTGTTTCACCAATTGATTCCCGGGAATTCAAAGGTACTAAGGTTCTGCGTTTTATGGAAAGGCTGGTCGGCAGGAAAGCCAGATATACTAACGACTCAAGCTAAATGTTATACTGTATTATATAACTTGAGATTAGATGTTGAGGGTATTATGAAATACGCAATTATTGGGTATCCAGTAGAACATTCTCTTTCACCTGTAATGCATCAGGCTGGGTACAAAGAAGTAGAATTAAAAGCGGAGTACCACCGGATACCAGTTCAGTCAGCAGACTTATGTCAACGAATTCAGTATCTTAAAGACAATCATTATGCCGGCTGGAATGTGACGTATCCTTTGAAAGAAGATATTATCCCCTATCTCGATCAGATTTCACCTGAAGCAGAACGGATTGGAGCGGTTAATACCGTCAAGGTAGTCGATAGTTTATTAATTGGTCAAAATACCGATGGAGAGGGTTTTGTCCAATCCATTAGGACTAAGGGTTATTCCTTGCAAGGAAAAAGGGTCGTTATCCTGGGAGCTGGTGGGGCTGCAAAGGCGATTGCAGTCGCCATGGTTCAACACGAATGCGAGATGCTTATCCTTAATCGGGATGTTAATAAGGCAAAACGTTTAGCCCGAAAAGTTTTAAGTCTGGGAGGTAAGGCCACGGGGGTTTTGCTGGAAAAAGGCGACTGGCTGCACGAAGTAGACCTCCTGATTCAGACCACCCCTATCGGAATGAACGGTGAGAGTTATCCTTTTGATCTTGCTGGTATTAACTCTTCGGCGTGGGTTGTTGACCTTATATATCATCCTGCTGTCACACCGTTTTTGGAGGATGCTGAAAGTCAAGGGTGTCAAACCATGAACGGTTTAGAGATGTTATTGTACCAAGGAGTCCTGGCCTGGGAATTCTGGCTGAATATTGAAGCACCTGTTTCTGTGATGCGTAAGGCTTTGAGGCAGAGGAGCATGGGCTGAAGTGAAAGTATTGCTGAATAAGACAGGTTATACGTTGCTGGAAACCTTGCTGGTATTGACGATCCTTTCATGTGCTGGTTTCTTCTTGCTCGTTCAGATACCTCATAATACAGAGGAGAAGAGTGTGGAGATGACCTCAATACGCCTTCTGGAAGACTTGAGAGAAGTTCAACAAGCTGCGATTACAGGCAATGTGTGGTATCGGGTTAAGTTTTATCCGAACACCAACGAATATAAGATCTTCAGGCAGGGCGATTTGCGCGAATCTGTCCAGCTTCAACAGGGTGTATCTTTTGCCAACAGTCCGGCGGAACTCTATTTTCTTCCAACGGGTGCACCATCGTGTGGAATGACCGTGATGCTCAAAATGGGATTTAACGAACGAAAGATCATTGTCGCACCTGTAACGGGCAGGATCAGACTAGAGATTGTGAGGTAATGTCTTTGCTGGATTCAAGAGAAACCCCATACCAAAATATCATCCTTGTCGGTTTCATGGCTTCGGGAAAAAGTACAGTTGGGAAGATATTGGCCGGAGAACTGGGGTGGGAATTTTTAGATACCGATCAACAAATCGAAAAGTTGACAGGGTTAAGTATTGCGGACTTGTTTCGAAAATACGGGGAAATGCGATTTCGCTCCGAAGAAAACTTGGTTGTCAGAAAGCTTGCGCTGTTCTCCCAGACAGTGATTGCAACTGGCGGAGGCACAGTTCTGGCTGCCGAGAACTGGGAATTGTTGCAGCGATTAGGGCTGACAATTCATCTCTATGCCCCATTAGAGGTCGCTCTCAATAGGGTTAAAAGACGTCAGGATCGTCCGTTGTTGAACAAAAGTCACTCCGAGTTAGAGACAATTTGGCTTGACCGTTTAAATATCTATCAACAGGCTCATATTACTATTGATACATCAGATCAAACCGTAGATGAAATTGTTGCAGAAATCCTTGCTGTATGGAAAGGTGGAATACTTTAGTCATGAGACAGAGAATTGAAGTTGGTGGAAGTCATGGATATCCCTTGTTTTTAGGTGCCTCAATTGAAGAGTTCGGCAGCTATCTCAATGACCGCTATGGAACGAACGGGCATTATCTGATTATTACCAATACGTTAGTTGCTGATCATTATGCCGATAAATTATTAGGTGGATTGAATCAGTTTCGGACAGAACTAATCATAGTACCTGACAGCGAGGAGGAAAAATCACTCAGTCGCATCAGTAAACTAACCGAACAGGCTTTGCGTTGTCGTGCCGACCGAGATACCATGGTGGTCGCTCTCGGAGGAGGTGTCATCGGTGATTTGGCTGGCTTTTTTGCCAGTATATTTATGCGTGGGTTGCGCTATATTCACATTCCGACAACCCTGCTCGCTCAGATTGATTCCAGTATTGGTGGGAAAGTGGCAGTTAATCATCCTTCAGGCAAGAATCTTTTGGGAGCATTCTATCCACCTCAGGCGGTCTGGACAGATTTTACGACATTGGAGACTCTCCCTTGGCTTGAAATCCAAAACGGACTGGCTGAAACCATCAAGCATTCTTTAGTGGCAGACTCTAATCTTTTTGAATTTATTGAAGACCATGTTGAAGATATAAAAAATCTTAATTATAAAATCATGCAAGAATTGGCCATGCGATCGTTAGCGGTTAAAGTCAGAATAGTTTCGGAAGATGAAAAAGAAAAGGGTTCGAGAATCCTTCTTAATCTTGGCCACAGCTTTGGTCATGCCTTGGAAACAGATGAAGCCTACCAAGGTGTAACACATGGACAGGGTGTAAGTGTAGGACTCGTGGCTGCAGCCAATCTGGCTCAGAGCAGGGGTCTCATGACAGAAAAACAGTTGGAAAGAGTAGAGAACCTTTTATATCAATTAGAGCTGCCGACATCCATACAGGCACGTGACCCCCAAATCTTACTTGAACATATGGCTGTGGATAAAAAGAATAAAGCTGGAAATAAAGTGTTGGTACTTCCAGTCGGTATTGGTAAATCTTCGGTCGCTAGAGATTGTCAAGATGAAGAAATTGTAAAAGTTTGGAAAAAAGTTATGAAATAGGACTTAAGTCTGAAGGAAATTTACTAATTATGGCAAAATATGTAATTGCATATTTTGCCATAATTTATTTTATAGAGTGAAATAAGAATATGTTATTCCGAAAAGCAGGTGGGTCTATAAACAGGGGGTTTACATTATGGGAGATGCTGTTGGTACTTCTCATTCTAAGCATGGTTGTTTATATTGCTATTCCCAGTTTTTTAACCACATTCACTGAGGTTAAAACTAAAGCCGATAAGGCGAATATTCTAAAATTGGAGAAAGCCGTTCACCTTTATTATCTGGATTCAGGCCAGTATCCTGATTCTCTTGATCAGTTGTTATTCAGATCACCAGATAACGATAAATGGAACGGCCCATATCTCGAAGAGATACCAAAATATCCATTGGCTGAAGACAAAAGTTACGCTGTCACAGTAAATGGGGTAATTATAGTTAAGGATTCTAAAATAAAGGATTAGACTTTTAATGATAGTGAGGACTAAATTAATGATTAAAAGTGATGGTTAAATAATGATTGCAAAATTAAGAGACAAGCGAGGTTATATCCTCCTGGATATCCTGATCGGTTTGTTCATTTTTGGTTTGGGATTTCTGGTTGTAATGGGGCTGATCCAAACATCAGCACTCTCTTATCAACAAAGTCACAATATACAGGAAGCTGTTAATCTGGCAGGATCCACTCTGGAACAGGTTATCACCGATATCAATCAGGATAGTATGAATCAATATCTATATCTGGATGGCAAGGTCTGTGATGTGGTCGGTAAGTACAGAAGGAAGATCAAAGCAGAGTGGGAGACAGTGGATTTGCTGTTGCTTACGGTAGAGATCAGATGGATGGAAAAGAATGAGGAAAAGAATTATGACGTGAAGAGTTTGTATTATGTTCAGGAGTAGAAGGCCTGAATCCGGAATGACATTATTGGAAGTTCTTCTTTCTTTGGTCCTGACCGGAATTATTATGGGAATGGTTCTAACCCAGTTCATCAGTCATTATCGGCTTTTTAAATCATTGATGACCCAAGCAGAATTGGATTATTCTCTTCTTAGAGGAGGTCAGGTATTAACAGCAGCAGTCAGAACAGGGCAAGAAGTGGAATGGAAGGATGAGATCCTGCGCGTGACCCGGATTCAGGATGAAAAACCGGTTGTTGATTTATATTATCTGGCAGATAAAGATCACAATGGTGTCCTGGATCTATATCGAGAACATCTCTCAGTACCTAATCCCGTGGTTAGTGGACTCACTGATCTAAGGTGTATGAAAATTGAAGAAGGTCTTTGGGAGATCTGTTTAGAGGCAAGACTGGGAGATATAAAAACAAATTGGAAGAGAAGTGTGAGACAACGTTATGAATTGTAATTACTGTCATCATCGGCAAAGAGGATTAGTATCCTTGCTCATTTTATTGGTTATTGTTTTTATTTGCTGGAAAGGAACCACTGTTTTCTATAAAGTGAGTTCTTTAGAGCGCATGACTCGTTATGAAGCTCAGATGATGAAAGCTGCCTTATCCGCAGACAGTGGTCTAGAGTGGGCGAAAGCCACCCTTAAAAAAGATCCCTCCTGGGAGGGAGGGACAAAGGATTTTGCCGGAGGATTTATCGTGGTTGAGGTTAAACGAAAGGATGAGGGAATTCGTATCTTGGCCAGTGCACAGATCGGAGAGACTAGTCAAATAAGATACGGTGAATATGCTATGAAAGAAGACGGCAGCCTGACTTTGATTAACTATGGGGATTTATACGATGAATGAGTTTAATAAAATTGTTCCGAGCATTAGCTTGAATCCCACGGTGATAGATTCTACTGCGTTATCCTTGATTTCTGAAGAGCTGGCCTGGAAACATCACTGTATCCCCATCGGACTGAACAATGGAAGGCTTCAGGTAGCTATGTCAGATCCGATGGATAGTAATGCTTTGGATGATCTGCGGCTCTATTCCGGCTACCAGATCGAGCCTCTTTTAGCAGATGCGGAAGAAATTCGGATAGCGATACGAGAATGTTTGACGGTCAGCAAGACGCGCCTGGATAAGATTGAGGAGCATGATTATCTCGTCAACGCCTGGAAAGTAGATGATTATTCAGACTATGCCCTGGAGGCACCAGTCATCAGTCTGGTTGATTCTATCTTCAGACAGGCTATTTTGGAAAAAGCCAGTGATATTCACTGGGAACCCAAGGAAGAAAACTATATTGTGCGCTTCAGGATCGATGGTGGATTAGAGATTAAGACCATCTTGCCGGTAGGTATTGCCAGGAGTATTGCCGCCAGGTTAAAAGTGATGGCTGGTTTGGATGTTACTGAGAGGCGTATTCCTCAAGACGGCCGGATCAAGCTGGACCATGCTGACAAGGTGATTGACATTAGAGTATCCACTTTTGCTACAGTGTGTGGGGAAAAAGTGGTTACAAGGATCTTGGACGATCAAACGGCTGGGCTCTCTCTAGCCCAGTTGGGGATGCGTCAAGAAGTAGAAGAAGGGGTCAGGAGTCTACTCCACCAACCCCATGGCTTGATCTTGATTTCAGGACCAACGGGCAGTGGGAAAACTACAACACTCTATGCCCTATTGCGGGAGCTGGCTTCAGACAGCCTCAATATAGTGTCCATTGAAGATCCGGTAGAATATAGGCTTCAGGGCGTTAATCAAGCTCAGGTCAATACCAAAATCGGTTTTGATTTTGCGGGAGGATTAAGATCCATCCTCCGCCAGGATCCGGATATTATCATGGTTGGTGAGATCAGAGATAAGGAGACTGCCCGGATGGCTACCGCAGCAGCGTTAACAGGACATCTAGTCTTATCCACTGTGCACACCAATACAGCTGCTGAAGGATTTGCCAGGATGTTAGATATGGAGATCGAGGCTTATCAGATAGCCGCATCCCTGTGTGGGATTATTGCTCAGAGGCTTGTTCGGCGTTTGTGTCTTCATTGTCGGGACCCCTATCACGTGCCCCAGGAAGTCCAGGCTGCTTTTGGTTGGCAAGATAGGCTGATGATCTATCGACCCATGGGCTGTTCTAAGTGTCGGGGAACCGGTTATCACGGAAGGATTGGTATTCATGAATTTCTTCCTTATAATCCAATCATTAAAGAGCTGGTTATCCAGAAGAGTAGTTCAGCTCAGTTGGAAAAAGCTGCTCGAAAGCTTGGTATGCTCACACTTTGGGAGGATGGGCTCTCCAAAGTGAGACAAGGATATACATCTCTTGAAGAAGTCATGAGATTATTAGCAGGAGTTTAAAGTTAATAACAAGATTTTCTTAGCAATAACTCCTATTTATTTATTTCTTGTAATGCAATCCATGGAAAAAGCCATCGATGAGCTTATGAAAAAAGCTTGGTTTCTCCCCAACTCCCCAGGATAAGGCTTCAAGGTAAATTATCTTTTATGGGGTTACCGGCTTAGGAATTGAGGAGGGCTGGCTATTGTCTCTTTGGAAATGGAAGGCCATTGATCAAAAAGGAATAACCCATCAGGGATTATGGGAAGAGCAAGATGACCAAGTCATTCTATCATCCCTAGCGCATAAGAGGTTATACCCTGTATCCATCAAACGTCTTTTTTTTCGGTCGCTATTGTTGGGAAGGGGATATAATCACAAATTGTATTGGGCACGAACGGCTCGTAAAATAGGGACATTGCTGGAAGCAGGTATTCCACTGCTCACCATTACAGATATCATGGCTGCAAAAGAAGCCTGTCCTTACCGACAAAATCAGTGGCAGAAGGTCAGTGATTCTATTCAAGCAGGTAAGGACTTGTCCAGAAGTCTTAGAGAATTCAATCCCCCTCCGGGAAATTTTCTGGAAGCCATGGTTCAGGCCGGTGAGAGAAGTGGAACGCTTGACTCTTGTTTATTGGAAACTGCGGGGCAGATGGAAGAAGAATACTTCTTTGATAAGAAGATTAAAGCCACCTTATTCTACCCCATGCTCCTTTTAGGCATTGCTCTGACAGTGGTCTATGTCTTAAGTCGCTTTGTTCTACCTATGTATGAAGAACTATTTTCTGGACTTCATGCCGAACTACCTATGCTGACGAGGATATTATTCGAAGTGGGAACGGTAATGCCTTACTTCATTGTGGGAAGCGCGACTTTGGGGATGGTTATGATTTTCCTGCGGAAAGGGAAGGTCATCTCTCTGCCGGGGACAGGAAATATATTGAGGTTTAGAGCCTTAATGCAATTCAGTACGGTATTGTACCGGTTATTAGAATCAGGTCTGCCACTCCTGCAATGTGTAAATCTAATGGAAGAGATTACACAGAACGAACAGCTTAATAAAATTATTGTTAGGTTGAAGTACACCGTACAGGAAGGAAAGAGAATATCACCGGTATTCCGGACCAATGGGTATTTCCCAATAGAAGCAGCAATGATGCTGGAGGTTGCCGAAGAATCTGGGAGACTGGATGAGATGCTGAAGTACAGTGCCACATACTTTAGAAAAGAACTGGAAGAACAATTGGCAATGTACTCGCGAGTGTTAGAACCCGTTTTAGTTTTGGGTATGGCTGGTATGGTAGCGATTGTTGCCCTGGGCGTTTTGTTACCGATCTTTAACCTAAGTACCCATATTTAATAATTATGAAAGATGAGGTTGGTAAAAGATGGTGTCAAAAAAAGAGTATGGATTCACCTTATTGGAAATTATGCTGGTTGTCGTGATCCTTTCCGTGTTAGCTGCGGTAGCAGTTCCCAGGTTGGCGGACAGTTCGGAAAGTGCCAGAGAAAAGGCAGACATCACAACGGGGAGAGAGGTTATGTCTGCTCTGGACAGGTATCAGATAGAGACCGGTCATTATCCGCTTTTAGAAGAGTTAGAGGCTGTTAACGGAGAGGTTAAGGGCGACTTCTTTATACCCGTTTACATCAAGAAATTAGATTGTTCTGTTACCCAACAGAATGCGGACGATGAGAAGAAAGGGTTTGGTATTGCCGAATTGAGTGGTGCAGGTAATGAAAATTTTGTACCATCTCATCTCATCATGATTTTATTGACCACTGATGGATCAGCTGCTGAAGTAAAAGTCTATGACCGTACACTAGCGAATGTTATCTGGTCTTCGATATGATTAGGAAAAGAGGTCTTTGAAAAATGACGCTGGTCTATGTCGTAATCTGTGGTGTCCTTGGTCTAGTAATCGGTAGTTTCCTGAATGTGGTTATCTTTAGAGTTCCCAATGGTGATTCTATTGTCTCACCTGGTTCTCACTGTCCGGAATGCGGCCATTTTCTCCGTCCCTGGGAATTGATCCCCGTTATTAGTTATCTAATCCTTGCCGGAAGATGCCGTAAATGCGGAACGGCAATTTCCTGGAGACACCCAGCAATCGAATTGATGACTGGACTATTATTCATCTTTACTTATTTGGCTAGGGTAGAAAGAACGACTTTTGGCCTGATCCTGGATTTGGTCTTCGTCTCTTTGCTCATTGCCTTAACCTTTATTGATATCGATACCTTTCGTCTTCCTGATGTCTTGGTCATTCTCGTTGCTGCTTTAGCAATGATTAACACCATGGTTACGGATCAGCCGGCCCTTACCAGCAGCTTGTTGGGAGCACTGGGTGTAGGTAGTGTCTTTCTCCTGATTGCCTACTTTTATCCGGATGGAATGGGCTTCGGAGATGTCAAATTTGTGGCGGCTCTCGGACTCTACATTGGGTCTCCTGGGATTTTTCTCGGTGTCTTCATCGCCAGTTTGCTTGGCGTTATTATCGGGGGATTTAGCATTATCATCAATAAAAAAGATCTTAAAGATCCAATTCCATTCGGCCCATTTTTAGCTGCAGGTGTATTGGTAATGTTGCTTTTACAAGAAAAGATATTTGCTAATTTTAATATTTGAGAGAATAGTTAAAGGCCTGAAAGAGGGAAGATATGGGCAAGGACAGGAACCCTATAATTATTTATATCGGACAGAGGGAAGTGCGATTCCTGCGGGAGTACAAGCATCGATGGGGACGAAGGACAACTGTCCACTATGAGAGTGTTGCTTGTGAAACTGGCTTCATAAATGGAACCTTAAATGCAGCTTGTCCGTTCTTGTCCGCAATTGTCAAGGCTTATCGGGAAAAGACTTTTTGTAAGAGTTTTGGCAAGAAAGTTCCAGTCTATTTAATCATCCCCTTTCACAATGGTCTGATTCGTCGGTTCAAAATGCCTTGGATCAAAAAGAAAGATCGGGACTCAGCTATTCGTTATTATATCCGGCAGGAGATTCCAATATTAACTGAGGACTTTGCTCTGGACTATAAAGTTGATGAGGATGAATCCAAGGATTACCTCGAAATCCAGTTATGTGCCGTTCGTAACGATGTGATCAAAGGTTATGCCGAATGTCTGTCCCAAGCGGGATATGACATTAGAGGGGGAGAGTATCTACTCTTAGCCCTGGGAGATTTTATTGCTTCACAAAATATTGAAGAAGAGGGAGAACTAAGAAATAGGAACGAGAAAAGCATTTGCATATTTACTCTGGGTGAGAACAGAGTTCAATACATCATATTTGAAGGCGGGTTCCCTCAGGTTGTCAGAGAGAGCGATCTGAATGAAATCGAAGCAGCGAAGTATCATCTGTATATGATGCTTAAGGATAATGAGAGTCCTCTCCAAGCTGTTTTCACAGATGACAGTCCTCAAACCCGTATGCTTGCCAATCAGTTGATCGATCAGGGATTGGTGAAAGAAAACAGAGTGTTAGGATATTCCGTCAATAAAGGCGAAGGAGTATATAACGATAAAAGTGATATAAGCCATATTAGCTTGGATCAATTGGTATTACAGAAGGCGTTGAAAAGAACTAAAGACAAGCGGAGTTTCAATCTCTGTAAGACCTTATTGCGTCCCATAAAAGTCAGATTGCTTTTAAACTTGGTGGGAACATCTCTAATTTCTTTATTTCTCTTAGGGGGAGGATTGGGGTATCCGCTGTGGCAGGATTATCACCAAATACAGGAGGATATAAAGCTCCTTCAGGAGGAGATCAAGCTTATCCATAATGATCCGGATCAGATGACCTGGGAGGTGTGGCAGCAGGAACATAAAGCATCTTGTGATAATCTCCAAAGTATTCAGGGTGCCATCCACTATTTGGATCAGGAAATGGTAGTAACCAAACTCAACTACAAACAAGGAACGCTCTTTCTTTGGCTGGAATGTCAGCAGAATACCTCCATCACCAGTTTAATCGGAAATCTAATGGCAGAAGGCTGGAAAGAACCAACCCTGCTGGACTATCAGTATGTCAAAAACCGAATATCCTGCTGTTTGAGTGTGCAGAGGTGAATAATCACAAGAGGGTTGATTTGATGATAAATCAGGTGTTGAAGACCAACCGCATACTAAGAACCATCGATCAGTTGACTCCGGATAGGATTTTACTGATAGGCGTTATTGCTTTGGTGTTATCCAGTATAGTCTTTTGTGCGGGTGTCTTACTGCCATTGGACCATAGTATCAAGCAAAGCCAGGACGTCCAAGTGACTCTTCAGTCTGAGGTGAATACCTTGAAAGATTATCTCCAGAGTTTACAAAGTCAGGCTGTTAAACAGTCCCAGATTCCGGAAACAGTAGAATACTTGAGAAAGTATTTTATTTTGAAAGGTTTAAGTATTGAGGAGATCCTCATCCCTTCGCTATCTGTGCCTAAGAGACAGAGTATAAGTCCTGTTGTTTTGAAAGTAACGGCGATAGGTGAAAGAGAAGCCCTTCTTGGCGCAGTGAGCGATCTGCAAAACAATCCTACATACCCTTTTATGATTCAGGACCTGACTATTCAGCAACAAAGAGCACAGATAAACATCAAATTACTGGCACATGACCAACCCTGATACCATATAGTGGAAAACGGGAGGTGGTTTGTTGTGAAGCAATATACCATTAAATCAGGAGATAATTTTTTTCGTCTTTCCAAGCAGATTGGTTGCTGTTGGCAAGATTTTATTAATATCAATCCAGGTATCGATCCTTGTCAACTTCAAGTCGGTCAGAAAATAAACGTTCCGGCGGTGATTGTTGCCAATCAGCCTGCGGGTGGATGTGCAGAATTCGCAGCCAATGGGAATAATGGGCGTTGTGATGATGTGTTCGTGGAAGTTGAAGGAGTCAAATTCAGGGTTACACGAATAGGGGAGCCGTCTATACCTCATGAAGTTCATTTAATCCTCCCACGTACTGAGATCAGAAAGGTTGAGCACCCCGGGAGTGGAGTGATTGAAACTTCCATCATGCTAAGCAATATCAATATTGTTAATTCACCCCGTTTTGAAGGGGAAGGTTCTAATATCCCAGAGATTCAACAGAGCGAGAATAATACTCAGACTTTTATGATTGAAGATACCCGATAAAGGATAAACTGGATAAAGAATTCAAGGTGAGAACAAACTACCTTAGAAGAACAAATAAGAAAACAAGTACCATACAAAAAAACTAGTAGACCGATACATTAAACACTGATTTAAAATAGGCTGTGTGCAGCGATCGATATGGTACGGAGCCAGCTAAGAAGCTTGTCTAACGTGGGCAAGCTTTTCTGTTTATGCTTGGGAAAAAAAGAGGAATAAAAAGAGAAGGAGATGTCCTTATCACTTTTTAGATGCAAAAAAAGCTTGTTTTTTAGAACAAGCTATAAAAAAATTTTAGAATTTATTGTCGCTATTAACAAGATTCATAGCTGATTTTGATTTGTACAAGAATAATTCTTATATCGCTTCACATTTCCTTAGGCATTATTGGTAATGGAGGTTTCATTTTTCTTTATGGCAGGTTTCTCCAAAATAAAGGTTAGACCAACAGAGATTAAACAGAGCAGAGCTGCTATCAAATAAGCAATTTGATAAGTTTGTGTTAAATCGACGATTCTGCCAGCCATAATAGGTCCAACTACGCCACCCAGACCCCAGGCAGTAAACACAAGACCGTAATTCACCCCTCCATTTTTTGTGCCAAAATAATCATACGTAGCGGAAGGGAAAAGGGAGAGGAGAGAACCATAGCCGAGACCGGCCAGTGAAGCCCCAAGAGCAATCAGAAACGGAGTATCATAGAAACTAAACATTAACATATTAATAGCCTGGAGACCAAAGAACAATCTCATGGTAAAACTGCGACCAATTTTATCTGAGAGCCAACCCGCCAGTACACGTCCACCGGCGTTAAAAACGGCTAATAAGGCGACCATCGCATATCCCCAGGACACCCCTGCCTGAGTCTTGGTAATTGAGGAGAGCTGTCCAATAATCATCAGACCGGCAGTGGCTCCCGAACCTAACATGATCCATAAAAGATAAAATTGGTTTTGTTTAAGCATCTCCCTCCAGGAATAATCTTTCTTAGTAAGTGAGAGGGATTTGTTTGTTTGGTCTGTTTGAGAGACGACAGGTATTTTTAGAAATTGGGCTAATATTACTATAATTAATAAAAACAAAAATCCTTCATAGCGAAAAGCTTCTTTAATAGTTAAATTACTGATCAAGTTGTGAGTTAATGGTGCAATATATATTGCGGCCAGACCGAAACCGGCTACAACGATGCCTGAAATGAGACCTTTCCTTTCAGCGGGAAACCATTTAACAGCAGCAGGCGTTGCTGCAGAATAACCTAAACCTATTCCCGCTCCCGTAAGTAATCCAAAGGTTAGGATTAAGATGTTAAGAGACTCGGTAAAACTGCTTAAGATTAAGCCTCCACCAGCGAATACTCCTCCAAGAGTAGCTATAAGTCGTGGGCCGTATCTGTCCTGTAATTTTCCGGCGGGAACCATCATGAGTGCAAAAACCAGGCATGCTACGGTATAAGGCAAAGCAGCTTCTGTTTTTGTCCAGTGGAATTGTTCGCTTAGTGCAGCAGCAAAGACGCTCCAAGTATAGAGTACACCTAAGGCCAAATTGATTCCAGTACCTGCAAAGGTTACGAGCCATCCCTTTTTTAAATGAGTGTTCAACAAAATCATTCCCCTTTCTAACTCCTCAATGTTGTGATATCGCCCTATCACTTTCTAAATATTATTTGAATATATACTAATTATTGTTTTGTATTTTAACAGATATATATTTCTTTTTATGGTAAATTCTTTGAAATGATGTTATTCCCCATCTCAAGAGTAAGGAAACGAGTTTGAGTGGTAAATCATTGCTTTCGCATTTACAATGGTGTATAACAGAGCTAATAAAACTAATTCTACACCACAAGGAGAGATTATGAATAAGATTTATGTATTACACGGTGTCAATCTTCATTTACTTGGAGTAAGAGAACCAGAGATTTATGGAAAGATGAGTCTTGAAGAACTAAATCAAAAGATCATGGCCATGAGTGTAGATAATCAACAAATTGTAGATTGTCGGCAAACGAATCACGAAGGCCAACTAGTAGATTGGATTACTGAGCTATCACCATCAGATTTTCTGATTATCAATCCTGGTGCCTGGACCCATACCAGCTATGCCATCTTTGATGCCATCAAGGGTGTGAATGTACCAGCCTTGGAAGTACATATTTCCAACATTCATGCCAGGGAAGGTTTCCGCTCCCATTCGGTTATCGCCGGAGCCTGTATCGGCCAGATCAGCGGTCTGGGTACGGATAGTTATTTACTGGCCTTAGCTTATGCCGTCGAGTTTCAGAAATATCGTCAGAAAGAAGGCGTTGGTGATTCTGAGGTTAAATAAACTCCGTCAAAAGATGGTTGACCATCAAATAGAGGCTTTGCTTGCTAAATCCAACTCCAATGTGTACTATCTGAGCGGGTTTACAGGTACAAATGCCACGTTGTTTATCACACTTAGCAAGTGTTACCTTTTGACTGATTTCAGATACACTGAGCAGGCCGGCAATCAGTCTCCGGACTTTGAAATCATGCGGGAAGATCAGGAACCCCTACGTAAGATTTCTGAATTAGCACGAGGATTAAATAACATTGGTATTGAAGAAGAAGCTATTTCGTGGGCAGACTATCGAAAAACTAAAGAAATGTTAAGGGATTGTGATTTAAGATATGCTTCCGAAATATTGCGGGAATTAAGACAGGTTAAGGACGAATCAGAAATAGCAATCTTGCGTCAAGCTATTCAGATTACAGATGAAGCATTTCTATCTGTCATAGATAAGATTAAACCTGGGGCCGTCGAAGCAGAGATCAGCCTGGAGTTGGAGATCAGCCTGCGCAGGCTGGGGGCTAGTGGGCGGTCTTTCGACTATATTGTAGCATCGGGCAAACGCTCAGCAATGCCTCATGGTGTAGCATCTACAAAAAAAATTGAAACAAATGAGCTAGTGACTTTGGATTTTGGGGCAATATATAAAATGTACTGCTCAGATCTCACACGGACTATTTTTGTGGGACACCCAGAAGCTAAACACAGAGAAATCTACGACATAGTTCTCGAAGCCCAGCAAACAGCTATCCGGGCACTTAAGCCGGGAATGACAGGGAAAGAAGCAGATGGAATTGCACGGGATGTTATCAGTCAGGCAGGTTACGGTGATTACTTTGGTCATGGACTCGGTCATTCGTTGGGAATCGATATTCATGAGAATCCAAGGCTCAATACCAGAGAGAATAAAGTCCTGGAACAGGGTATGGTTGTAACCGTTGAACCAGGGATCTATATTCCTGATTGGGGTGGAGTCAGGATTGAAGATGTTGTCCTTGTGACAAATTTTGGCGTCGAAGTCTTGACACGAGCACCAAAGCAGTTCATTATTATTGATTAGGAATAATAATACATAAGAATCTATTACTAAATTACAGGAGGATCAGCAAGATGATTTCTTCAAATGAATTTAAAACGGGTGTAACAATTGAAATTGATGGTGATGTTTATCAGATAATCGAATTCCAACATGTTAAACCAGGTAAAGGCTCGCCTTTCGTCCGTACCAAGATTAAAAATGTAAGAACCGGCGGAGTCACAGAAAGAAGATTCAATGCTGGTGAAAAAGTGGAAAGAGCTCGTTTAGACCGTCGGGAGATGCAGTACCTCTATAAAGATGGTGAGCAGTTTGTGGTGATGGATAACGAGAGTTTCGAACAAATTATGCTGACAGAAGCACAGATCGGTGATGAAGTGAAGTGGCTCAAAGAGAATATGAACTTAGGTGTATTACTCTATAATAATGAAGTTATCGGTGTTGATCTTCCTAATTCAGTAGAATTAAAAGTCATTGAAACTGAACCTGGCGTCAAGGGTGATACTGCTACCGGCGGCTCCAAAGCAGCTATCGTAGAAACGGGTGCATCTGTCCAAGTTCCTTTCTTTATTAATGAAGGAGATGTTCTGATAATCGATACCCGAACTGGGACTTACGTTTCAAGAGCATAAGTAATTAGGATAAAATACAATAATTTAAAGTATAATTAAAGAGTATTAGTATAAGGATTAGATCAAAAGAAATTTCGTTGTTTAGATTAATCTTAATAGCATATGTCCATACCGATTGCGTCTTAGCAGTTGGTATGGACATTTTAATTTTTCTCTATTTCTTCCGAAAAGCTTCTTGGAAAAATCTTAGGACAACCTGGTTTTTATTTCTTTTTTCGAAAAAAGAATCCTAAAACAATTCTAAAAATAAAATCTGGGACATACCTTCTTAGTACAGAGGAGGTATAAAGATGAAGACTAGGGTATCCTCCCCCATATTAGCGGAAACTAAAAAGAGTGAACTCAAGAAAGAAACAGTGGAGGAAGAAATAAGCCGTTGGTTAAGCGAAGGCATCGGGAAAATCATTCTGGCTGCTGGCAAGAATCTTTCTTCGACGGAGATTATTGAAGAGATCCGGCTGAGAGTCAACCAACCGCTGATGATCAGGACAAATATAGAAGACTATCTTTTAACATCTTCAGGTTTCTTTGGAACAAAGGTTGATTCCTTGAAAATAGCCAAAGAGGATCTTCTCGAAATCGTGGAGAGGATGACTTATAGTTCCATTTATGCTGCGGAAGAAGAGTTGAGGCAAGGCTTTTTAACCTTGCCGGGTGGACATCGGGTGGGAATCAGTGGTGAAGCTGTGGCCGAACATGGCAGGATTCGCACCATTCGCAATATTTCAGCCCTTAACATCCGCCTGGCGAGACAACCTCTAATCAACGTGTTGGGTCTTTTCCGATTATTGCTGGATAAAAATAAGAATCTTTATCATACTTTACTCGTTTCCCCACCCAGAGCCGGAAAGACAACATTCTTAAGACTTCTGGTTAAGCACCTTAGCGATGGGGTTCCGGAGATCGGACTGAAAGGGCAGAATGTTGGCATTGTTGATGAACGTAGTGAAATAGCAGGGATGTGGCAAGGCATACCTTCGTTTGACTTAGGATGTCGGACCGATGTCCTGGATAGATGCCCTAAAGTACAGGGGCTAAGCATGCTGATCCGATCTATGTCGCCAACGGTAGTTGCTGTCGATGAACTGGGTGGTCCTGAAGATGCTGCGGCTCTCAATGAAGCCGTACGCTGCGGTGTCAAAGTTTTGGCCACAGCGCATGCAGGTACGTTGGAAGAACTGCAGCGGCGAGCTTACCTTAATGAAATATTTCAGGGTCACGTCTTCGAAAGAGCTGTTATCCTAAGCCGCGCCCAAGGTCCAGGTACGATTGAAGGGGTTTATGACCTGATCAACGGACATGAGCTATTCCAGCGTTTTAATGGCCATTGTGAAAAGAAAAGTCAAACCATCAGTTACGGGAGGAAGTAGATATGCTGGTGATTGGATATTTAGGATTGATCATCGGTTTCGGCTGTCTGGGGATACTTAAAGCCATGCAGATTAGAAAACGTCCCCGTGAGATCAGAGAGATGATCAATGCCCTGGCGTTGCTTGATACCGAAATCTATTGGGGAGCAACCCCTCTGCCAGAGGCATTTGCAGTTCTTCAACAACGAACTGATCCTCCCTGGAAAGAGTTTTTTGCTGAGCTGGAAGGTGAGATCCGGAAAGGAAAAAATGCCTCCAAAGCGTGGGAAGACGTGATCGCAAGGCATCAACGAAGAACTTGCCTGAGTGAAGACGATTGGAGGGCGATTAGAGATATCGGGAAAGGCTTAGGTCGGTCTGATCGCAGTGAACAGCATAAAATTTTAGAATTAGCCCAAAAACATCTCGCTCATGTTGACGAAAAGGCCAGACAACAAGTGGACGGAAAAGCCAAAATGTGGTCTTATCTTGGTTTTTTAGGTGGATTGGCAGCGGTTATATTTATCCTGTAAGATTTTAAATTCAGAAGGAAAGAAGGTAGAGTCAATGGGTTTTGATCTTATTTTAAAAGTTGCTGGGATTGGATTATTAGTTGGAATCCTGGTGCTGATTCTGAATGAAATTAACAAGAAAGAACAAGCCATGATGGTCACTGTTATCGGAGTGGTAGTCGTTCTGTATATTATACTTCAGGGAATATCTGATCTTTTCGGGCTGGTCAAGAGTGTCTTTAATTTGTACTAGGGGGCACAGATAAGTGGAAATAGCACAAATTATCGGTCTGGCGATCATTGTAACTGTTATCGGAACCGTTATCAGACAGATCAAGCCTGAAATGGCTCTCCAGTTAAGTATCCTGGCCGGGGTAACTATCTTCATCCTGGTGATGGATAAAATCAGACTTATCGTCGATCTACTGCAGAAGTTGGCTGATCAGGCCAATGTTAGTTCTTATTATTTATTCATCGTTTTAAAGATCGTAGGCGTAGCTTATCTGGCTGAGTTTGGGTGTCAGATTTGTAAGGATGCAGGAGAAAATACTCTGGCTACTAAGGTCGAGATCGCGGCCAAGATTTTTGTGATCATTCTGGCGATCCCGATCATCGTTGCCATCATGGAATCCATGATGAAGTTATTAGCGTGAGGTGAAAAGGTTGGCAAAAAGGATCGCTCTGTTAATCAGTATTGCTTTGGTTGGTATCCTGATGCTGCCTGTTTCTTCCCTTGCTGAGGTATTACAGGAAAGCACAGTAACATCTGAGTTAGTGGATTTATCTCAGGAAATCGATCTTTCTCAGGTCAGAGATATGTTGAATCAGTTAGATCAGGATGTGCAAGAATCTTTGCCGGATTTTTCTTTATCTAAGATCTTTGAGGATTTAAAAAACGGGGAGGTTAATTTAAGTCCGGAGAATTTGGGAAGCAGTATTCTTAAAGCCATCCTGAAAGAGGTTGTAACCAATGCCCCCCTGATCGCCAAGATGTTGGTTTTGGCCGTCTTGTGTGCAGTCATCAATCAGCTGCAGTCTGCCTTTACCGGTGAAGTGAGTAAAGTCTCTAAAATGTTGGTTTATCTGGTCTTATTCGGCCTGGCAATCACATCGTTCCGTATCGCTGTCGATACAGGAAGTGGGGCGATTGATAATATGGTTACCTTTATGCAGGCCATTCTGCCGGTGATGTACACGATTCTGTTAGCCATGGGCAACCTAACCAGTGCTGCTTTGTTTAAACCGGTGATTATGGGAAGTTTAGTGTTCTTGACCACAGTCATAAAAAATGTTGTATTGCCCTTATTTTTCCTGAGTGTTGTTCTCAGGCTCTTTAACAACATCTCCCAGCAGTTCAAGCTGTCCAAACTGGCATCTTTGCTTGAATTTGGCGGTAAACTGAGTATCGGCATCGTCTTAACAGTTTTCATCGGGATCATGTCTGTCCAAGGGGTGACGGGAGGAGTCGCTGATGGGGTTACCCTGAGAACAGCAAAGTATTCCGCAGATCTCATACCGGTGGTTGGGAAGTTTTTTAAGGATGCGGTGGAGTTAGTGGTTAGTTCAGGAATACTCTTGAAGAATGCTCTGGGACTCGTTTCCTTACTGGCTATCGTCCTGATAACGTTGGCTCCGGTCATTAAGATCATTGCCATGATGTTCACGTTTAAAATCTCAGCGGCCCTGGTTGAACCACTGGGAGAAAAAGAATTAGCCGATAGTCTTCAGGATATGTCCAAAGGGCTTCTTTACATATTTGCAGTTGTGGCCTCTGTTGGGGTGATGTTCTTTATGGCTATAGCCATTGTGATAGGTGCCGGCGACCTTTCGGTTATGCTTCGTTAGCGAACTATCTGCCAAAGAAACTGGAGTGTATGGAAATGGAAGGTTTGAAAATACTGATCCGTAACTTAGCTTTTATTCTTCTTTTAGCCACTTTCTTGGAAATGCTATTACCCAATAAATCAATGCGGGGGTTCGTTCAACTGGTGATGGGCTTGTTTGTTATAGCTGCCATCCTCAATCCCCTGGCCGATTTTTTAAGTATTAATTTAGCCAGTGAAATCCCGGCCTGGTCGATGGCTTCTTCGTCGGACATGCCTGTATTAGCTTCAGAAGGAGTATCCGATACAGGTAAATCGGCTGTCAGGGAACAGTATAAACGGATCTTAGTCAATCAGATAACCGTGCTTGTCTCAACCATCGAGGGAGTCAAGAGTACAGAAGTTGAGATTGAATTAGACAAGGAGGCAGGGGGGTTTAGTGATTATCCTAAAATACTGAAGGTCAATATTGTTTTTAGTCAAAAGAGTGAATCGAATAAACCGATCAGTCCGGTAATCATCGGAGAAGGTAGTACGTCAGATAACATTGTTCATACCGATAAAGCTCTGTATATTCTGAAACAGGTATCGTCACTGATGCAAATACCTGAAGAGATCGTATCAGTGAAGGAAAAAGTATAAGGAGGAGAAATGATGGGTAAGTTTAAAGAAGGTTTTACTGAAAAAATGATGTTATCGGTTGTTTTGTTGGTTGTCGTGGCAGCAATATTTGTTTTTACTGGCAAAAACGATAAACCAACCCTGTCGATCAATACGGAAGCCCAACCGGTTGCAGCCAGTCCGGCTGAAAGCTCAGGTATTTCAGCTTTGGAAAAAAGTATTGAAGAAAAGATCGCCACCAACCTGGAAAGCATCAAAGGCGTCGGGAAGACGAAAGTACTGGTTACCTTTACTTCTGGTCTCAAAAAAGAATTTGCCAGAGATCAAAGCACCACTAAGCGAACTTCCAAAGAAACAGATAAAGAGGGTGGAACAAGGGAAACGGTGGAAGTAACTGAGACCGATAAGCTCGTCATCGCAGGCAATACCAATCCTCTTATTGTGGTGGAACAGCGTCCTCAAGTGGAGGGTATTCTGGTAATTGCTCAGGGAGCCAGCGAACCGAAAATTAAAGAACAGATATTTGAAGCAGTGAAGACACTGATGAATATTCCACCTTCCAAGATCAGTGTGGCTCCTATGGGAGGGGTTTAAGTGTTCAATCGGATTGTATTATCCCTGATAATCATCCTGGGATTGATTTGTTCATCTCTGATGATCCTGATTTATAAAGATAGAGAAGCTGCTGCCTTAGCTCAAGGCGGTATTAACACCCTGTCTGATCAGATCGAAGTAACTATTGAAGCGGAGACAACTGGGTTACCTAAGTCACCCGAATCACCAAAGTCTTCTCAATCACTTATAGGCGCCCCTCGCAAAGGTGATAATTTCTTCGAGGTGGTCAAAGGCAATTCAGAAACAATTGATTCCAATCTCGATGCAATCAATTATTCAGCCGAACTTATCGAATTAACGGATGACGTTGGTCAGACATACTTTGTGAATTACAGAATAAAAAGGGAACAGTTCCGCCAAGAGACCAAAGAAATGCTTAAGCTCCTGCTAGAATCCGATATCAGGCAAACCCGAGAGGAAGCACAAACACGTTGGTTAGCTTTAAGTAATAAAATTAGTAAGGAGGGGGAGATTGAAAACGTTCTTAAGATGAGGGGATTTAAAGATGTGGTGTCGGAGGTTAACGCCGTTAAAGCTACGGTTATTATTCTTGCTTCAGAATTGACCCTGCAGGAGAAATATCAAGTACAGAGTATCATAGCAGATATTACTGGGTTCGCCATTGATAGAATTGAAGTTAGGTCCAGGGTCTAGGTCCAGGACTTTTCCAACGAAGTTTTGGACTTGCTGTGACGAGGTATTCTGATATAATAACAGATAACAGGTGATAGTTGGAAAATAATAATGAGGTGTATAATATGGAAAATGCAAGAATAGACAATTCGATCGGTTCCGTAAGGATCGCTGATGAGGTTATAGAAGTCATTGCCGGAATGGCAGCTTCAGAGGTTGAGGGTGTCGCAGAAATGAGCGGTGGTTTTGTTGGTGATCTGGCCAACATGCTCAGCAGAGGTAATAAAAACGTTTCTAAGGGCATCAAAGTTGAAGTCGGCGAAAATGAAGCATCAGTGGATCTTTTCCTGGCCGTCGAATATGGCGTATCGATCCGTGATGTCGCTCAAAAAGTACAAGAAGCTGTTAAAGAAGCGATTGAAGGAATGACCGGTCTTTCTGTATTAGAGATCAATGTTCATATCCAAGGCATTGCTTTTAAGAATCTTGCAGTAGTAGACACTAAGGAGATCAAAGAAAACTAACGTTTTAGTTAGTATATCGGTAAGGGGTAATACCATGCTGCGTCTAATCAACGGCATCTTACTAATTGTTCTGGCTTTGTGGACAGTTTTATTAGCAACCAGATGGGCATTACCCTATAACTATTCCGTTCAGTTGATCCAAGGGCTTCAGAACTATCCTTTACAGAGTATTCTCTATGCTCTTGTTCTGTTGTCGCTTGGCATATGGTTGTTAATACGCAAACAGCCAAATAAGATTAAACCCTTAAGATTAAGACCTATTCAACTCAACCTCCATACGGGAAGACTAAGAATCGACCATGATGCTATCGATGATATGATAGAAGGCAGTATATCTGAGGTACCTGGAGTGAGTAAGTCCAGGTTCTCGTTTGAAATTCAGGCAGACGGACTCGTCATATCCATTCAATGGCAACCTAATGAGGGATATGACGTTGAACTTGTTGCAGAAAAAATCCGGCAAATTGTTCATCATCATATAGATGAATACTTGGGATTACATGTTAAAGAGGTGAAAGTGCTTGTGATGCCACAGCGTTTTGGTCTTACAGCATGGAAGAAATGAACACATTTTGGGGGAGAATAGGAGAGAAAATATCTTATACGATTCTTTGGTGTATTGAAAATCATCCAGGGAAACTATTCGGTTTTCTGATTGGTTTTCTTGTTTCGTTAAGCATTATTATTTTCGGATTTTGGCAAACAATTATCTTGATTAGTTTATCTTATCTTGGATATTATTTGGGAAGCTGCTGGGACGATGGTGAATTCCCTGCATGGTTAATAAAGCTTGTACATAGAATCTCTCTTAAGGACAAAAGATAAAATACTAACAAATTAAATCCGGAGGCTTTTCATGAGTAGAAGACTGGCACGAGAAACCGCCCTACAGGTTCTATATCAGATAGATGTAACAGGAGAAACGGGGGATATCCCTCAGATCCTTCATCTTTGGGCTTCGGAATTTGCCCTCACTGAAAAAAGCTTAGAATTCGCAGAGCGTTTAGTAGAGGGAACAATCGAAAAGAAGACAGAAATTGATGAAAGAATTGCTGCAACTGCTCGGGAATGGGCCTTGGACAGAATGAATACGGTAGACCGTAATCTGATGCGACTGGCAATCTTTGAAATGATGTATTATCCGGATACACCCCAAAAAGTAACACTCAATGAAGCGATCGAGATAGCCAAACGATTTGGCGGGGACGATTCTGCTAAATTCATCAATGGGATATTGGATAAATTGATGGACGCATCCGAGAAATGAGTTCGAGGGGAAAATGATCATGATGTACCTCGGGATAGATACGAGTGCCTATACTTCATCTGTCGCAGTAGTCGATGGGGCTAAACAACTGATCTGGGAAAAGCGAAAAGTATTAGAAGTCGCACAGGGAGAGAGAGGGCTTGCACAATCAGAAGCCCTTTTTCAGCATGTTCAAGTTCTTCCGGAACTCCTTAAGGAAGCTCCCCTCGCCATTTGGAAAGAGATCAAAGGAGTAGGGGTAAGCACCACTCCCAGACCTGTCCAAGGCTCCTATATGCCAGTTCTCACAGCAGGGACAGCCATTGCTTCATCTTTGGCTACCGCTTTAAAAGTGGAACTGGTGGCGACCAGTCACCAGGAGGGGCATCTGGCCGCAGGAATCGAATCGGCAGAAAAGTTTAATAATGATGAGTTTCTGGCGGTCCATCTCTCCGGAGGTACCACGGAGTTGCTTCAAGCACGCAGGGATTTCAGGGGCGGATTTGAACTTAAAATACTGGGTGAAAGTACAGACCTTCACGCCGGTCAATTTATTGACAGGATTGGAGTCCGGCTGGGACTGCCATTCCCAGCCGGTAAGGAGTTGGAAAAATTAGCGTTAAAGTCTGCACCGGGATCATCATCTTTATTACCTTCCTCGGTTAAAGGTTATGAAATGAGTTTTTCGGGGGTGGAATCTGCGGTTCAACGTTTGATTGAAGATAAAAAAAGACCGGCAGATCTAGCACGAGCAGTTGAAGGATGTATCGTTCGCACGTTGTCTAAGGTTTTGGAAAAAGCAGTTAAGGATACAGGGTTAAACAACGTACTGATGGTCGGGGGTGTATCTTCAAATCACTATATCAGGAACGAACTGACCAAAAAGTTGAGACCCCAGGCAACATTATTCTGGGCTCAAACGGATTGGAGTTCAGACAATGCCATCGGTGTCGCGCTTTTGACCCAGGAAACAATCAATAATAAATCCTCTTATTTATGACAATATTTGACGAAATGTGATAAATTATTAAAATATGATATTTAATGAATATTTTCACTTGACAGAGTAAACAGTTAATTTGTATATTTAAGCAGGGGATTGCTTTTTTATCGCGAATTATCTTTTGTTGTGAGCAATAATTCGTGACGAATTTTGCAATAATTTTGTAAATTCTGAGGAGGAGTGAAAGTGTACAGCGTAGTAAAGAGAAGACAGCTGGCAGAAACCATTGTTTTACTGGAAGTGGAAGCACCGGCTGTCGCCAAGAAAGCCAAACCCGGAGAATTTGTTATCGTTAGGCAGCATGATAATTCTGAAAGGATTCCATTAACAATCATGGATTTCAATCCTAAAAAAGGGACGATCACGATTGTTATTCAGGAAGTCGGTTATTCATCTGCCCTCATCACCAGGATGCAAGAGGGAGATGCTTTTGTAGATTTTGTTGGACCTCTTGGTGAGGCTACAGAGATTGAGAACTATGGAACTGTTCTTTGCGTTGGTGGCGGTGTTGGTATTGCACCGGTACATCCGATCGCACGTGGTTTAAAAGAAGCTGGTAATAAGGTTATTTCTGTCCTGGGTGCCAGATGTAAAGATCTGCTCATCTTGGAAGAAGAAATGAGAGCAGCCAGTAATGAAGTAGTCATCACCACCGATGATGGTTCCTATGGCATGAAAGGCTTCGTTACCCATGGAATTCAATCCGTTCTGGATCAAGGTGTTAAAATTGATGCCATCTGGGCTATTGGACCGATTATCATGATGAAATCAGTTGCTAATTTCACAAGACCCCTCGGAATTAAAACCATCGTCAGCATGAACCCGGTTATGGTTGACGGAACCGGCATGTGCGGTGCCTGCAGACTGGATGTTGGTGGAGAGACCAAATTCGCCTGCGTCGATGGCCCGGAATTCGATGGACATAAAGTTGACTTTGACCTTGCCATCAAACGTGCGGCATTCTTCCGTGGTGAAGAAGCTGTCGCTTATAATAATTTCAAATGCCAGTGTGAAAAGGAGGGCAAATAAAATGGCTTCAAAAGCACCACGTCATGAAATGCCCTGTCAGGACGCAATTGCCAGAGGCAAGAATTTTAGCGAAGTTGCCCTGGGTTATTCAGCAGAGATAGCAGTTGAAGAAGCAAAACGCTGTATTCAATGCAAAAAACCAAAGTGTGTTGAAGGCTGTCCTGTTAATGTAGATATCCCTCAGTTCGTCGGGAAAATTGCAGAAGGTGAATTCCTTGAGGCTGCTAAAATCTTAAAAACAAAAAATACACTACCGGCTATCTGCGGTCGTGTATGCCCCCAAGAATCACAATGCGAAGCAAAATGTGTTCTTGGTGTAAAAGGTGAATCTGTTGCAATCGGACGTCTGGAGCGTTTTGCAGCCGATTACGAAATGGCAAATGGAAACAGTAAATATGCAAAACCTGTCCCAAGTGGCAAGAAAGTTGCGATCATCGGTGCCGGTCCTGCTGGCTTGACATGTGCAGCTGAGCTTGCTCGTGAAGGACATGCTGTGACTGTTTTCGAAGCGCTTCATGTTGCTGGTGGCGTTTTAATGTACGGAATCCCTGAGTTCCGTCTTCCAAAAGCTATCGTGCAAAAGGAAATCAATGCTTTAAAAGAAATGGGTGTAGAAATCCTCGTTAATCAGGTTGTAGGAAAAGTTACATCTGTTCAGGAATTATTGGATGGTGGCTATGATGCCGTATTCCTGGGTACTGGAGCTGGATTACCTTACTTCATGAATATTCCTGGTGAGAACTTAAACGGCGTTTACTCCGCAAATGAATTCTTAACCAGATCCAACCTCATGAAAGCTTATGATTTCCCGAACAATGCTACACCGATTAAAGTTGGTGATCAAGTAGCTGTTCTCGGTGGTGGAAACGTGGCTATGGATGCAGCAAGAACAGCTCTCCGCCTCGGCGCTAAAGATGTATATATCGTCTACCGTCGTTCCATGAATGAGCTTCCTGCCCGTGTGGAAGAAGTTCATCATGCCGAAGAAGAGGGAATTCAATTCAAGATTCTGACCAATCCGGTTCAAATCAATGGTGACGAGAATGGTAATGTTAAGAGCATGACCTGTCTCAGATACGAACTTGGTGAACCTGATGCCAGTGGACGTCGTAAGCCTGTTCCGATTGAAGGTTCAGAATTTGAACTCCCGGTTCAGACTGTCGTCGTATCCATCGGTCAAGGTCCTAACCCATTGGTTACAACCACAACACCCGGACTGGAACTGAACAAGTGGGGAAATATTGTTGCAGATGAAACCACCATGGCAACATCAATCCCTGGTGTCTATGCAGGTGGAGACATCGTTACCGGTGCAGCAACTGTTATTCTTGCCATGGGTGCTGGAAAAACAGCTGCAGCTTCCATTAACGAATATTTAAAGACAAAATAATAAAGAATAGCTCGATACAACAAGATAATCCACATAGATTTCAGAATTGGCCATAATTTTGGCTATTTTACAAGTTTATTTAAGTAAATAGGCTGCCATGTTATAGCATAATAATAATTGGCAGCCTTTTTATAAAGCAGTGGCCTGACCATCACATGAATAGACGTGAGATGAAAATACATAAGGTCATTGTATGTAAAATAATTCACAAAAAATATTCTATGAAATGGAGGGGAAGTAAAAATGGGGGCCTGTATCTGCTCATGTCAGTCTGAAAACTTCAAAAAGTTAGAAAAGATTATTGAATCCCACAAGGGGAGACAGGGAGCTTTGATTCCTGTCATGCATGAAGCTCAGGATTTGTTTGGACATCTCCCTTACAGTGTCCAAGCAGCTATTGCTGAGGGTTTAGATGTACCTTTAGCTGATGTTTACGGCGTTGCAACCTTCTATTCCAAATTTACACTTCATGCCAAAGGAACCTATCAGATCAATGTGTGCCTGGGAACAGCGTGTTATGTGAAAGGTGCGCAGTCTATTGTTGATAAGGTATCGGAGATCTTGCATATCAAAGTGGGTGAAACAACTTCTGACGGCTTTTTCTCCCTGGAAGCAACACGTTGTATTGGTGCCTGCGGCCTGGCGCCTGTAATGACGATCAATGAAAAGGTCTATGGCGAACTGGATACTGACAAAGTAGAGAAAATCCTGCATGAATATTTAGAAATGGTCTGGAGGGATGATAAGCATGCTGACACTGAAGAAGCTTGATGAAATACGGGAACAGACTCTGGCGGCTGCCAACCTCGATCAAGACCGAAAGGGTACCAGAATCGTTGTTGGTATGGCAACTTGCGGGCTTGCAGCAGGTGCACAACCTGTCTATGATCTTTTCAAGGAAGAGATCCTGAAAAGGGGCCTGGCTCGTGTTACCCTGGCCCAGACCGGCTGTATAGGGACGTGCAGACTTGAACCTATTGTTGAAGTTTACGTACCGGGAAAAGAGAAAGTAACCTATGTTAAGGTTACGCCAGAAAAAGCAAAACGGATTGTCGCCGATCATCTCGGTAATGATGAAGTTATTGAAGAATACACAGAACAAATCAGCTTTGAATGCCAGGAACGGATCGCCCTGCGTAATTGCGGGATTATTAACCCTGAATTACTTGATGAATACATCGCCATGGGTGGTTATGAGGCCTTGGCGAAAGTATTGCTGCAGATGACACCTAAGGATGTTATCGAGGAAATCAAACGTTCTGGTTTACGTGGCCGTGGAGGCGGAGGATTCCCGACAGGATTGAAATGGGAATTTGCATCCAAGAGTGAAGGTCAGAAGTATGTCTGCTGTAATGCGGATGAAGGAGACCCAGGTGCCTTCATGGATCGCAGCGTCCTGGAAGGTGACCCTCATTCTGTTATAGAAGCTATGGCCATAGCAGGCTATGCTATTGGGTCTGATATGGGATATATCTATATCCGAGCCGAGTACCCCGTCGCAGTTAAACGGTTGGAAATTGCCATTAACCAGGCACGTCAGGCGGGTTTGCTGGGTGAAGATATTTTCGGCACCGGTTTTAACTTTGATCTGGAATTAAGACTGGGAGCAGGAGCTTTCGTATGTGGGGAAGAAACGGCTTTAATGATCTCCATCGAAGGTAAACGTGGCGAACCCAGACCCAGACCTCCTTTCCCTGCGGTAAAAGGGCTTTGGGGCAAACCTACGATCCTTAATAATGTTGAAACTTATGCCAATATTCCAGAGATCATGATCAGAGGTGCTGATTGGTTCGCTTCAATGGGTACGGAAAAGAGCAAGGGAACCAAGGTCTTTGCCTTAGGCGGAAAAATTAACAACACGGGTCTGATTGAGATCCCTATGGGAACACCGCTTCGCCAAGTCATCTATGAACTGGGCGGCGGAATTCCTAAAGGCAAGAAATTTAAAGCTGCTCAAACAGGTGGTCCATCGGGCGGTTGTATCCCAGCCTCTCATATTGATACACCGATTGAATACGATACCCTGATTGAGTTAGGATCTATGATGGGTTCCGGGGGCTTAATTGTTATGGATGAAGATACCTGTATGGTTGACGTCGCTCGCTTTTTCTTGGAATTCACAGTCGAAGAGTCTTGCGGGAAATGTCCTCCATGCCGCATCGGGACTAAAAGGATGCTGGAAATTCTAGAAAGAATATGCAATAACGAAGGACGAGAAGATGACATCGAGATGCTTGAAAAGTTAGCTAAAACCATCAAGGCAGCATCACTTTGCGGTTTAGGCCAAACTGCCCCCAATCCTGTTTTGAGTACGCTGCGTTACTTCAGGGAAGAATATGATGCCCATATCATTGATAAAAAATGCCCGGCAGGAGTGTGTACGGCCTTCCTCCAGTATGTTATCAATGAAGAGAAGTGTCGCAAGTGTGGACTTTGTGCTCGTACTTGCCCAACCCGTGCGATCATTGGCAAACCGAAGCAACTTCATACCATCGATCATGAATTATGTATCAAGTGCGGCCAATGTATGAGCAAGTGTCCGGCTAAAGCCATTGAAAAGAAACAAAAACAGTGACGGCCAAGGATGCGTGAAGCATGCTTCACGAATGCCACGGTGACACGGACGACGGCACGGAAGTGCCTAGTGCGATTGTGTCATGGATGATACAACAATCGACTGGCAAGGAGCGGCAAACAGCCCATGGTTTCACAAAATGGCGGGCACTTTAAAGCATGTCATTACGCGTGTTAATTGTATAAAAATTGGCTAGGACTGAGAGGAGGAAGAGTTAATGAAAAAGGTTACTCTTACGATTGACGGCCGCAGTGTGACGGTACCGGAAGATTATACTGTCCTGCAGGCCGCAAGAGAATTATGTATAAAAATTCCAACACTATGTTTTCTTAGAGATATTAATGAGATTGGCGCATGCCGAATGTGCCTGGTAGAGGTTAAAGGTGCCAGAGCATTACAGGCCTCTTGCGTTTTACCCGTTTCCGAAGGGATGGAGGTTAAAACCAACACCCCTCTCCTAAGGGAGACTCGTCAGACAATCCTGGAATTGATTCTTTCCAATCATCATCGCGAATGTACGACTTGTGTTCGCAGTCAGAACTGTGAGCTGCAGAATCTTGCCAGGGAAATGGGTATCAGAGAGATCTGGTTTAACACAGAGCCTTTCGAAACAGCTGTGGATTCACTCTCACCCTCTATTGTCCGTGACCAAAGTAAATGTATTCTTTGCCGTCGCTGCGTGGCTGTCTGTCATGAAGTTCAGGGCGTTGGTGTCATTCAGGCCACCAATAGGGGTTTCCACACTACCATCGAGCCTGCGTTTGGGATGAGCTTAAATGAAGTATCCTGCATTAACTGTGGTCAGTGTATTCAAGCATGTCCTGTTGCTGCTCTGCGTGAGAAGGATGATACTGAGAGAGTATGGGAAGCTTTAGGCAATCCAGATCTGCATGTTGTCGTGCAGACGGCTCCAGCTGTACGTGTTGCTCTTGGAGAAGAATTTGGCATGGAACCAGGGACGATTGTGACTGGGAAACTGGCTAAAGCACTTCGGTTACTTGGTTTTGATAAGGTTTATGATACGGATTTTGCAGCAGATTTAACCATCATGGAAGAAGGGACAGAATTAATCGGAAGGATCCAAAAAGACGGGAAACTCCCCTTGATTACTTCCTGCAGTCCTGGATGGGTTAAGTTCTTAGAATCCTATTATCCCGATTTCATTGACAATCTCTCAACCTGTAAATCTCCTCAACAAATGATGGGTGCTGTAATTAAAACCTATTATGCCGAAAAAGCCCAAATCGATCCCTCGAAGATTTTCGTAGTTTCGGTCATGCCCTGTACAGCTAAAAAACATGAGTGTGGAAGACCGGAAATGAAGGCATCGGGTTATCAGGATGTGGATGTTGTCATTACGACCAGAGAACTGGCGTTGATGATAAAGCAATCCAATATTAACTTTAAGAATCTAAAAAGCGAAGAGTTCGATAACCCACTCGGCGAAAGCACAGGTGCTGCCGTCATCTTTGGCGCTACTGGCGGGGTTACAGAAGCTGCTCTGCGGACAGTTGCTGAGGTTCTGACCGGTCAAGAAGCTGCTGATATCGAGTATAAAGCTGTACGAGGCATAGAAGGCATCAAAGAAGCAAGTATCACGATAGGAAATTTGGAAGTTAAAGCCGCAGTAGCCCATGGTACTGGTAATGCTCGTATACTTTTAGATAAAATCAGAGCTGGGGAAGCGAATTATCATTTTATTGAAATTATGGCCTGCCCAGGTGGCTGCGTAACAGGCGGCGGACAACCAATCCGTACATCAGAAGAAAAATTATATAATGATTTCCGGGCCATCCGTGCCGAGGCAATTTATATAGCTGATCAACAACATCAAAACCGCAAGTCTCATCTTAATCCGGAAATCAAAAAACTCTATGATGAATTCCTGGGATCACCTAATAGTCATAAAGCTCATGAGCTTTTGCATACTCACTACCAAAAACGGGATCTGTATTCTAAATAATACATCCATTCTTCGCGCTCAAATCGTTTTTAGCCTCCCATGTATTCAATTATATGGGGGGCTCTTTCTGTTCGTAGAATATTTTATTGTTTGACTTATTATTCATTAAAGAGTATATTTTTTATAGGTTGTCATCTATAGAACCAGTAAAAGGACGGTGAGAAAACTGGACGGGGACAGTTGTTACGGAAGTAATTATTTTTACGGAAGTACAAAAACAAACAAAATATTAAGCAGGAAAATGTCTTGTTTTCTCATAGACCAATACTTATTATGAGATGTTCTTGAGGCTGGAGTGAGATTCTGAGATGTTTTTCCTTGCGGAATTTGGGGGGGAAGCTGTGCTCAGAATCTACAAAAATGATGGTAGCACCTATCAGGAACTTGAAATTGAGAATCTAGCCCGCAATATGTGGATAAACCTTATCAACCCTACTGTGGATGAGTTATTGCTCATCGCAGAAAAAACCAATACACCTTTAGATTTACTTAAGGCTGCATTGGACGAGGAAGAAAGACCACGTATTGAAATCGATGATGATTATGCGCTTATTCTAATCAATATTCCGGTCATGTTAAGTGAAACAAGCTATGATACACTGCCTTTAGGTATTATTATTACACCTGAAAATATCATTACAGTCTGTCTGGAGAATAATCCGGTTGTTCTGGAATTTAATGAGTATAACCGTCGTTCGTTTAATACAGCCAAAAAAACCAGATTTCTTTTTCAGATTCTTTACAAATCCGCTACCTATTATCTGAGATACTTACGTCAGATCAGCAGACTGAGTGAGCAAATTGAAGTCCATCTGCGGAAGACCATGAAGAATAAAGAACTATTCGAATTGATGGATCTTCAACAAGGTCTGACCTACTTTACCTCGTCTTTAAGAGCTAATGGTATTGTCATGGATCGCCTGCTGCGTATTCGCTCCAATAATCAATGCTGTCATCTAATTCAGATTTACGAAGAAGATGAAGATCTGTTGGAAGATGTCATTATCGAGAATAACCAGGCTGTTCAAATGGTTGAGATGTACAGTAGGATTTTATCAGGAATGGCCGAAACTTTTGCTTCGATTATCTCCAACAATCTGAACATGGTCATGAAATTCTTGACATCGATGACGATCATACTTGCTATACCGACCATGATCGCAAGCTTTTGGGGAATGAATGTTAACGTACCGTTCGGTGAAACAAACCCCTATGGTTTTATCATTGTATCCGGTATTATTATTGCGATAACTGGAATAACAACTTACGTGCTCTTACGAAAGAATATCCTTTGAAACGGTGTAATCCTTTAACCCTGTACCTTTTGTAAAGTACAGGGTTGTTTTATTAGCCCCCCATGCCCTTAAAGGCACCATCCAGAATGAAAATAGGGTTATATTCAGGGTAGAAAAGAGGTCAATATCCATGTCCCAGAATATCTTAACAGTGTCAGAAATCAATAATGAGATTAGTCAAGCATTAAGCAGACATGGAAAACTATGGAATTGTTGGGTGACAGGAGAAATATCCAATTTCAAAGATCATATTCCATCAGGGCATTGGTATTTTACCCTTAAGGATGCCCAGTCAGGGATAAAAGCAGTTATGTTCAAAACCAAAACGATGACAGCTGCGTTTAAGCCAACGAACGGCATGAAAGTCATTATCAGGGGGAGTGTGCGCCACTATGAGAAAGATGGAAGCGTGCAGCTTTATGCTGAGGAAATACACCCAAGTGGAGTGGGTGCACTCTATTTGGCTTTTGAACAACTGAAAAAAAGGTTAGCAGAAGAAGGATTATTCGCTCCAGAGAAAAAGAGGCCTATTCCCAAATACCCTTCTAAGATCGCCATCGTGACCAGTAAGACAGGAGCGGCACTACAGGATATCTTGAATATTGCCAGGAGACGGAATCCCAGGATCTCCTTGATTATCGTTCCATCTGCTGTTCAAGGGGAAGCCGCTCCCAGAGAGATTATTGCAGCCATTCAAAAAGTTAATCGGTTTCAAGATATTGACTTGTTAATCGTGGGGCGCGGTGGAGGTTCCCTAGAAGAACTATGGGCTTTTAATACAGAGGAAGTTGCCAGAGCTATTGCAGCTTCATCTATTCCTGTGATTTCAGCTGTAGGTCACGAAATCGACTATACTATCGCCGATTATGTGGCCGATCTGAGGGCTCCAACTCCATCTGCTGCAGCCGAGTTAGCCATTCCTGTTCTAGCTGAACTACAAGCTAGTGTTTTCTCTTATGAAGAGAAGTTAAACCTGAAGATGGTGGCTGTTCTGGAGAGGAAAAAACAGCGTGTGCACCAACTGATGACTGATCATACCTTGGCTAGACTAAATTGGAAATTAGAAAACGCCAGACAAGAGGTAGATCTTCTATCCATGCGGATGCAAGAGGGTATGACTGGATTTATAACGGATAAAAATGGTATACTTAAACTGCTAAGCGCAAAGCTGGATTTGCTTAGCCCTTTAAGTATTCTGGGACGAGGTTATACCCTTGCATATACACCAAAGGGAGAAGTTTTGCATTCGGTCAAATCAGTAAAAACCGGTGATGATTTGTTGTTGAGGATGAAGGATGGACTGGTTGATTGTAAGGTTGAAGTAGTTCGAGAATCGCATAGCAAACCAGCTGATTAAATATTCGTACAGGATGATCTTGAACGCCAATGCTATGGAGAGTGACACAACTTTCTGTGTTTTTATAAACCTTTTGAGTGAGGAAATAGTATGAATAAATTGGAAAATAAACAGAGTATTAGTTTTGAATCAGGCGTTCAGCGACTAGAGCAAATAGTCGCCGAACTTGATCAGAATAATCTTTCCTTGGAACAAGCTTTGGATCTATTTAGAGAAGGTATAGAATTAGTTAAATATTGTAATAATCTCCTTGATTCCGCAGAAGCTAAGGTAAAAGTACTGATTGAAGATAATAAAGATGAAATCATCATGGACAATACCATGGAAAATATCATAATCTTTGAGGATTGATAATCAACATGTTTAAAGAACAGTATAACAGTTATTTGGAACTTATCGAATTAAGCATGAAAAATCTACCTTTTGAGGACAACCTTATCTGTCAAAGTATGAATTATTCCCTGGTTGGGGGAGGAAAAAGGGTCAGACCTGTTCTAGCTCTGGCTTGTGCCGAAGTCGTTGGCGGCCACCCTGAACAATTTGTACGCGCAGCAACGGCCCTAGAAATCATTCACACCTATTCCTTAATTCATGATGACTTACCGGCAATGGATGATGATGATTTCCGCAGAGGCAAACCGTCCAATCATAAAGTCTTTGGCGAAGCAGCAGCAATCTTGGCCGGAGATGCTCTCTTAACACTCGCTTTTGAAATGCTGTCTGAACCTTTACCTGATCTTTTTGAAAAGCAGCTCCGGATCATACGGGAAACAGCTCAGGCTGTTGGCTGGCAGGGGATGGTCGGCGGTCAGGTACTGGATACTATCGGTAATGGTAGGCAAAATCGACTCGAAGATATCGAGAATATTCATCATCTGAAAACAGGGGCATTACTTAAGGCCTCAGCCAGACTGGGTGCTATCTTAGGCGGAGGAACCGAGCAGGAAATCGAAAACTTATCTCGTTATGCGACCTCTTTGGGTCTAGCCTTTCAAATTAAGGACGATATCTTAGATGTCGTGGGTTCCAGTGAAACGCTGGGAAAACCTGCGGGTAGTGACGAGAAACTGGATAAACAGACTTACCCGACAATTCTAGGTATTGATGGTGCCTACAATCATCTTAAAAAGACAATTCAGTTTGCCAAAGAAGCATTAAGATCCTTTGGTTCTAGAGCTGCATTTTTATCTTCTTTAGCTGATTATGTTGAAAACCGTGAAAACTGACCGTTTATCTTGTTAAGTTCATGATGGTTATCTTATGCAGTTTGAAAAACAAAGATGGTGGTTAAGCAATATGAATCACATTTCATCCGTATTCGATAATAAAATTATGTGGGTATCTCTATTAGCCTGGATTCTTGCCCAAGCCGCCAAGATTATCCTTAATTTCATGTTAGAAAAAAAATGGAACTTCAGTCTTCTTGTCAGCTCCGGTGGATTTCCAAGTTCACATACCGCAATTGTTTGTGCGCTGGCTATAAGTATCGGAAGGGTAGAAGGTTGGGGATCTAGTTTATTTGCCATATCGGTTGCTTTAGCCGTTATCGTTATGTATGATGCAGCTGGGGTCAGGAGAGCTGCCGGAAATCATGCCAGAGTCATCAATTATTTGGTGGAATGGATGCGGCTGCACCAGGCTGACCGCTTGGCAAACAATCTTCAGCAGGAAAGATTAAAGGAACTAATTGGACACACACCATTTGAGGTTTTTGGTGGTGCTATTCTAGGTTGTGCTATTGGTGTGTTTTTTTAGTTTTTCTTTTTTTATGTACGGTTTTTGGTTAGGAGGTAAGCATACCATTGGCTGTAAAAAAGAAAAGAAGTGTTCGATATATTATCACCGTCCTTCTCGGGACCTTTATCATTGCCGTCATCCTTAGCAGTGGGGCGGAAGCAGTCTTAAGGTTCTTTCCATCCAGCTTGACCTGGATTCTCCTGATCATTGTGATTATGATCGGGGTTATTTTCGATATTATCGGTATTGCGGTTACTGCGGCAGATGAAGCTCCTCATCATGCGCGTGCAGCCAAGAAGGTATTTGGAGCGAGACAGTCTGTGTATCTGATTAAACGCTGTGATCGTGTTGCTAATTTTGCCAATGATATCGTCGGAGACATTACCGGAACCCTGAGCGGGGCGATGGGTGCAACTATTTTGATCAGTTTTATTCAGGATTATCCCCAATTAAGTGTATGGAGAGGTTTGCTCAACGTTTTATTACTGGCATCCATCGCATCTTTGACCGTTACCGGTAAAGCTTGGGGGAAGACTCTCGCTATTAACGAAGCTAATCGAATTATTGATATTACAGGCAGAGTCATTGCAGGATTCGAGAAATTTATAGGTATCAATTTCACCAAAGCCAATACCAAGGCCAATAAAAGAGGAGGAAAATGATTTGCGGTTTCTGGACAAAATAGATTCTCCTGCTGATTTAAGGAAATTAAGCCAACAAGACCTGACAAATCTGGCAGAAGAAATACGTCAGGAAATGATAGATGTTGTATCCGAGAATGGTGGTCACTTAGCATCTAATTTAGGGGTAGTGGAACTTACCCTGGCACTTCATCGCATTTTCCACAGCCCTAAAGACAAAATCGTCTGGGATGTCGGGCATCAGACATACGTCCATAAGTTACTGACTAATCGCAAGGAAAAATTCCATACGATACGCAAATTCCACGGACTGGCTGGTTTTCCTAAGCGAGATGAAAGTGAACATGATTGCTTTGATACAGGTCATTCCAGTACCTCCATTTCTGCGGCTTTTGGTTACGCTAAAGCCAGAGATATGAAAAAAGAAAACTATCATGTTATTGCCGTGATTGGGGACGGAGCAATGAGTGGCGGAATGGCTTATGAGGCCTTAAACCACGCTGGTAATGATGTTAGCGATATCATCGTCGTTTTAAACGATAATGAAATGTTTATCTCCCAAAATGTTGGAGCGATGTCATCTTATCTCAACAAGATCCGGACGGCTCCTATTTATGATAAGAAGAAACGAGACTTGGAGAATTTTCTTAAAAATATTCCCGCTATCGGCACAACAGTCGCAAAAGCAGCGGGAAAAGCTAAAGACGGAATTAAATATTTTCTTGTCCCTGGTTTATTATTTGAAGAACTTGGATTCACCTATCTGGGACCCATTAGTGGTCATGATATCCCAGCCTTAGAAAAGGTTTTATACCAGGCCAAGTTAAAAAAAGGTCCGGTACTTGTTCATGTGGTAACCTGTAAAGGAAAGGGTTACGAACCAGCCAAGAATAATCCGGATATTTTCCATGGAGTCGGACCATTCCAAAAAGATACCGGGGAAATAATAAAAAAACAAGCACCACCCACCTATACGCAGGTTTTTGGCGAGACTGTCTGTGAGCTGGCCCAAAATGATGATAAGATTGTTGCAGTTACTGCGGCAATGGGTAGTGGAACGGGCTTGAGCGAATTCGGCAAACAATTTCCCACTCGATTTTTTGATGTCGGTATCGCTGAACAACACGCGGTAACTTTTGCAGCAGCCCTCGCTCTGGCCGGAATGAAGCCGGTGATCTCGATGTACTCTACCTTTTATCAACGAGCCTATGATCAAGTGCTTCATGATATTTGTCTGCAAAATGCCAGAGTGGTCCTGGCGGTAGACCGGGCGGGAGTAGTAGGAGAAGACGGCCCCACCCATCATGGGGTGTTTGATATTTCCTTTTTCCGAGCGATTCCCAACCTTACTCTGATGGCCCCTAAAGATGAGAATGAGCTCAGACATATGCTTAATTCCGCTTTCATTTATGAAAATCCCGTTGCCATCCGTTATCCCAGATCCACAGGGTATGGGGTGAAGATGGATGAAAAATTGAATATCATAGAAAAAGGAAAAGCGGAACTCATCCGAAACGGTCAGGATATCACCCTCATTGGTTTTGGTCCAGTTGTTTATATGTGTCTGGATGCAGCAAACGAATTAAGATTGGCAGGTTATAAAGCCAGTGTAGTAAACCTTCGTTTCATCAATCCCCTGGATAAACAACTGATACTCAAAGAAGCATACAAAACACGCAAAATGGTTACAGTAGAAGATCATGTTCTGGCCGGAGGTATGGGCAGCTCAATCCTGGAACTTTTGGATAAGGAACAGGTCAAAGACATAGAAGTTGAACGTATCGGTTACGATGATTATGTAGAACATGGCTCTATCCCGGAGCTTCATAAAGCGTTCGGGATCAATCCCCGTCGCATTATCGACGTTTGCATGAAGATGCTGAGAAAGTAAAATTGAGGAATGATCTAAAATGGCCAAAGCAAAATCGAGACTGGATATTCTCCTTGTCCAAAAAGGGATGGCTGAAAGTCGGGAGAAGGCTAAATCTCTTATTATGGCAGGTAAAGTCTTTCATGAAAGTAATCGTCTGGATAAACCAGGAATGATGGTAGACGAAGACCTGGAAATTACAGTCAAAGGAGAAATCCATCCTTTCGTTTCCCGCGGCGGCTTAAAATTGGCTAAAGCACTCCAGGTGTTTGGCTTAGATTTAAAGGACAAAGTTATTGCTGATATAGGAGCCTCTACAGGGGGATTTACCGATTGCTCACTTCAGAACGGAGCTGCAAAGGTTTATTCAGTCGATGTAGGGTATGGGCAATTAGACTGGAAACTGCGGAGTGATCCCCGTGTAATTTGTCTGGAAAGAACGAATGCGCGTTACCTTAATGAGGAGATCATTCCAGAACAAGTAGATATGATTGTTTGTGATGTTTCATTTATCTCCTTGGGCAAGATCTTCCCGGCCATGCAATCCATCCTCAAAGACAAAGGTGAAGTGATTGCTTTGATTAAACCGCAGTTTGAAGCAGGGCCTGAGAATGTAGGTAAAAATGGCGTTGTGAGAGATCCCCAGGTTCACTGTTCGGTCATTAAGAATGTACTGCAAGAGGCCCATAACCTTGGTTTTATCTTTAATGGACTTGGTTATTCCCCTATCCGTGGACCAGAAGGAAACATTGAATTTTTGCTTTGGCTGCAAAAAGCTGTACCATCAAATGAGGATATGCTGGAGATTGACGCGATAATCCTGGATATAGTGACGAAAGCACAGATGGGAACGAGGTGAAAAGATGGGAAATCAAGTTGGCTTGTGGGTAAATCGATCTAAAGCGGATACAGCTATCCTGGCTCCACAGTTGATCAACTGGTTTAATGCCCAAGGTTTGGAGACTGTCGATGATTGGGATAAGGATCGATCTCCAGATGTAGACTTTGTTTTATCCTTAGGCGGGGATGGAACGGTTTTAGAAGCAGCCAGAGAAGCTGCACCATGTAATATACCGGTTTTAGGTGTAAATTTCGGGCGGTTGGGTTTTTTGTGTGAGGTTGAACGTAATGAAATATATACCGCTCTTAAAAAGGTATTAAGAAAAGAATATACGGTTGAAGAACGCTTGATGCTGATCGCCTCCATGATCCGGGCAGGTGAAACTAATCAATACTTCGTCTTGAATGACGTGGTCTTTTTGAGAGAAAGCATGGATGCGCTCGTCACCCTTCAAGTCAAGCTTTCGGGAGAACCCATTTCCAGTCCTCCCTCCGATGGACTGATTATTGCCACACCAACAGGATCAACTGCCTATTCGCTTTCGGCAGGAGGACCGGTCGTAAGTCCGGATGTTCAAGCCATTCTGATTACCCCTTTGGCTGCCCATGCCTTGTCATCACGACCTATGGTTGTATCTCATCATGAGAAAATAGATATTATACTAACCAGAGGAAATATGTGTCGTGTAACGTTTGATGGCAAGCAGATTATAATGATGAATCCCGGTGAAACGATACGAATTGCAACCTCACCCATAAAAGCCAAATTCATTCGGATCGGTGGACGCAGCTTTCCTAAAGTAGTCCGAGAAAAGTTAAGGGATCGGTGGCATGAATAATCGAAATCTACGGGGAATTGAAGATACCCAAACACTTTTAAAGAGTCATCTCAAGGGTATTATCCGTGAAGGTGATTACGTGATTGATGGAACTGCCGGCAGAGGCAGAGATACCTTATTCTTAGCTCAATGCGTAGGTCCTCAGGGTCAAGTCTATGCCTTCGATATTCAGGAAGAAGCAATTACTGCAACGGAAAAACTCCTCTTAACACATCACCTGCGGGATAGAGTCGTGCTCTTGCGTCGAAGCCATGATGAGATTACTGTTTGTATCAAGAACAGGATTAAGGCTGCGATCTTCAATCTGGGTTACTTGCCCGATAGTGCCAATCCGCTCACGACAAAGGCTGAGACCACCCTGGAAGCGGTGAAACAGGTTTTGGTTTTACTTGAATATAAGGGAGTGTTGGCGCTCACGGTCTATCGAGGCCATGAGGGTGGACTAGAGGAATCAGACTCACTTCTTCGTTACATCTCTGGACTTCCCAAGAAGGATTTTAGTGTATTGCAAGGAATTTATCTCAATCAAGGGGGATTATCTCCTTACTGGATAATGATTCAGAATAATAGGGAGGACAAGCATGAAAACCCGTCGACAAAGAAAAATTCAGGAACTCATTACCAATGAAACGATCAGAACACAAGAAGAACTGGCGCAGAGGCTACTAGAAGAAGGTTTTAATGTTACTCAGGCGACAATTTCCAGAGACATTAAAGAGATGGGTCTGGTAAAATTGCCTGGAGGAGACGATGAATACCGCTATGCTATTCAAGGTGAAATTAATCCGGTCAGTAATCTGGAAAGACTCAAAAGGATGTTTCGGGAGGTTGTGGCTTCCTATGACAGCAGCGAAAATATCGTCGTGGTCAAAACTATCCCCGGGAATGCGCAAGGATTAGCTCTCTTAATGGATAATGCAGGCTGGAAAGAAGTTATTGGCACAGTGGCAGGGGATGATACTATTTTTCTGTTGGTTAAACCGAAAGAAAAGGTTGAGGCCATTTTACATAGACTATCCGATATAACATGATGATTAATAACGATATCAAATAGCGGAGGGGGAATGCGACATGCTGGTTGAGTTGCGAATTAAAGACTTTGGGCTTATGGAAGATGTGCTCTTGACCTTGGAACGTGGATTAACAGTATTCACTGGTGAGACCGGGGCGGGAAAATCAATGTTGATTGATGCTTTGGGACTCTTGTTAGGGGGCAGAGCCAGTAACGACCTGATCCGGCACGGTAAAGATAAAGCCAGCATTGAAGGAATCTTCTCCAACCTGCCTCCCCATATCGTAAACTTTCTATCGGAAGAAGGTTATCCGTTAGAAGATGAGATGTTATTTCTCTATAGGGAAATCAACGACTCAGGCAGAAACGTCTGTCGTGTTCAGGGCAGAACGGTACCTTTGTCTCTCTACCGTACATTTTGTGAGGGTTTGGTTGATATTCACGGGCAAATGGAGCATCAATCTTTGCTGGTAACAGAGTCTCACCGGGAATTGCTCGATCGCTTTGGTGGAGAAGATCATCTTAGTCTATTAGAGAGAGTTAAAGAAGCTGCTATTAAATATAAAAATGTCATGGCCAGAGAACGTGAACTTTTGCGTACGGAAAGAGACCGGGAGCGAAGAGAAGAAATACTGCGCTACCAGATTGAAGAGATAGAAAACATAGCTCCCATTCCTGGTGAAGAAGCTGCCTTGGAAAAAGAGAAAAAATTCCTGCAAAACGCTGAAAAGATTGTAAATCTTGTCAATGAAGCTTATGAAGAGTTATATAATAGTTCAGACAGTATAAACGGGATGTCTGCTTTCGATCTGATTGGAGCTGCTACCCGTAATATGGATGAACTTAGTAGACTGGACTCTGAAAGTGATGGATTGAATAAGGAACTGGAAGGAATCTATTACGAACTTGAAGATTTTATTGATAAACTTAGATCGTATAAGGAAAGTCTAGAGTTCCAGCCTGGGCGTTTGGGCGAAATCGAATCACGACTGATTGAAATCCATAAGCTGAAAAAGTATGCTTATGACATTGAGTCTGTCATCCGTAAAAAGATAGAGATGGAAAAAGAATTGGAAGAGATATCCAATATTCAGGAAGAAAAAGAGAATATTAAACGGGAGAAAAAAGATATTCTGGCTGAATACAATAATCTTGCTGAAGAACTCAGTCTTAACCGGGGAATTCAGGCCGACCGGATTGAGAAAAGCCTGGCCATGGAATTACAAGATCTTGGTCTTGCTGACGCTCGGGTTGAAATTATTTTTACTCCTGTTACCGAACCATCTGCCGAGGGGGCTGAACAGATTGAGTTCTACTTCTCAGCCAATGTGGGTGAGCCACCCAAACCGTTGGCTAAAGTTGTCTCAGGTGGTGAAATGGCAAGACTGATGTTAGCTTTCAAAAGCCTTTTGTCCAGGAACGAAACGGTTGATACCTTTATATTTGATGAAGTGGATAGTGGGGTGGGTGGAAGAACGATTACTAAGGTGGGAGAAAAGCTGCAAAGGATAGCCCAAAATAAACAAGTCTTGTGTATTACTCATTCTGCTCCAGTAGCTGCATATGCAGACTATCATTATGGCATAGTCAAAGAGATCGTCAATGACCGTACCCTTACTCGAGTGCACGCTTTTGATGAAAATGAAAGGGTACAAGAACTAGCCCGAATGCTAGGAGGGGAAAGCATGGCTGTCAGCTTGGCAGAAGAACTTTGGCGTAAAAAAGTACAGTCTAAATACTAACAAAAAGACTAGCATAAGGCATATTAGAGATTGAGTGAGAATGCTCTGGCGATCAGGGAATGTCCGTACATATTAGGGTGAATGCCATCCGGGGTAAGGACGGATGCTTCCCGTCCCCTAAAAATTTGATCAACAGGGATATACTCTGCCTTATTATGCTTCGCCCAATATATGATTCGGTTGTTTAATTCATCAATAAGACTCTCGCCAAAATTAGAATATGCAGCATATTGACTAACAGGTAGGGGATTATAGATCGCTGCAATTTTGATGCGACAAAGATGATTGACCGATCTGATCTGCTTACCGATATTTTTGAGATGAGCATTAATATTTGTTAAAACTTTATTGCCATCTTTCGGGTTATTTATGAGTAAAGGAATCGATTCAATAAGATCGTTAGAGCCTATTGTCATGGTTATGAGAGCTGAATTCTGCAGACAATATTGAAGTTGAGGATGATTAAGTCGGACATGAAGATGTTGGGTCGTACAGCCATCCAGTCCAAAGTTCCGATAAATCAAACCAGGATAATATACATGCAATGATCGATAGAGGAGTGAAGCGAAAGAACGATTGAGTCCCACACCGTAACCGGTGGTAATGGAATCTCCGAGTGCCAAATAGTATAGCAATATTACCACTTCCCATAATTTTCTAGTAGTATCAGATTATGCTTATTAGTGGTAAAAAGAGATTAGCAAAAGGAAAATTGAGGATTAAGTCTCCGGGGGACTGAATCGTTTTCGAAGATTATCAATAAGAACGATAAGGCCAGTAACAGCCAGATTGAAATAATAGACGATTAACCGCCAAAGTACAACAGCATAGAGGAGTACGGAAGAAGGAAAAATAAATCCAAACAAGAGATAGAACCCACCTTCTGATGCACCGGAATTCCCGGGGGTTGGAATGTAATTGACGGCCATGTAGAGGAGTGACTGTATGGCGAGGATATGGAGAAAAGAAGCCTTGGTAAAACCAAACGAAAGATAGACAAAATACGTTACACTGTAATAAACAATTATTTGGGCTAAAGTAAATAATGAAACGATAATCAAAGTTCTTTTGTTATTCAAAAAGGTATGAAGACATTCCTTATATTCTTGAATATGCTGATCGAGAAGGTCTTGGCTGATATGTTTGCCGAGTCTTATTTTTTTGATCAGCAAGAGGAAGAGAGAGACGATTTTCTTAACCACTGCGCTATTATAACAAAGAGCGAAAATTAGAATGATCCCTACGGAATTGAGAAATAGTCCGAACAGGATAAAGGTTTTGGTTAGCAAAGAGAGGCTAAAGATAAAACGGACGTTAAGAAAAGCGATAATGACTGAAAACAAAGTAACAATGATATGATAGATCATAAACTTATTGACGGTGATGGAGGTGGCCAGACCCAAAGGTATTTTGTAATCATTAGCCATCGTATAGATCTGTGCTGGTTGTCCTCCGCTCGAAAAAGGCGTAATCATGTTATAATACTGGCCGATCATAGCAATTTTCATATAAGCCAAAAAACATTGTTTAACCTGTGACAAATTAAAAATTGCTTTTAAAATAAATGCTTCTGTAATC
Organism: uncultured Gracilibacteraceae bacterium; assembly: GCA_964477085.1. Classification (GTDB taxonomy): domain Bacteria; phylum Bacillota; class Desulfitobacteriia; order Desulfitobacteriales; family Syntrophobotulaceae; genus Dichloromethanomonas. The sequence continues at coordinate 71,205 of CAYZDF010000006.1, forward strand.
CAATAAAAAAACATACAGACAAGGGCCAGAAGGATATAGACTTTTTGGGTTATTTTATAAAGATAGGGTATAATCTTTACTTCTGAACTGGTATATATGATCCAAACCGTTAAACTAATGATTAAAATCGTAAATAAATAATGAATCCAATTATTTCTCATAATAAATCCTTTTTGTGATTGTTCTTTACTCTACCTACTCTCAATGTATTCTTAAGCAATCATAAGAAATGCTAGAAAACATTTCACAGGATGAAACAGTACGATTATGGAGAACTTATAAATAACGCTTTAAAATTTTTGAAGCGTAATCCCCTGCAGGGTGTAGCTTTATGATGAGGAGGTTGAAAAGCTGGAGGGAAAAACGTGATAAAAAAGTATTCGAAAAAGCTCTTGCTCATCGGGTTTCTTTTTGTTTTTACCTTTAGTATTCAACAAACGGTAAATAATAATAATCAAATCGAACTGCCAAATAAAGAGTATTTCTGCACAGAAAAACAACTGAATAACCCTGTTTACAATTTCTTAGGCTTTTTTTCGAGTACAGATAAAAATGTCAACAAGCCAGCCATAGAAGTTATTCCCGGAGGACACTCAATTGGAGTTACGTTGCAAACAAAAGGAGTTTTAGTTGTAGGGTATGCTCCGATTATGGGTGAGCAGGACAAAGAATCCTATCCAGCGAAGGACTCTGGTATTGAGGTTGGGGATATAATTTTATCGATAAACGGAACCAAAGCGCAGAATGATTTTCAGGTCGCTCAAGAGATTGATAAGAAGTGTAAACAAAATTTACCGATCAATTTAGAAATCAAGCATAAGGGACAGATCACTCAAAAGACCATACAACCTGTCTACTGTTCTGAAACCCAAAGATACAGAATAGGGTTATATATTCGGGATGAGGCGGCAGGTGTAGGTACACTTACTTTCATTGATCCTATAACCAAAACATTTGGTGCCTTAGGTCATGTCATAACGGATATTGATACTAATGATCAAATTGAATTAAAAGATGGGAAAATTGTTGAGTCTTCTATCTACTCTATCGAGAAAGGTAAAAGAGGAGATCCCGGAGAAAAGATAGGTACTTTTATGTTAGAATCAAGTTTTTCGGGAAAAATTAATAAGAATGCCAGCAGCGGAATTTTTGGTGAGTGGAATGGTAAAATCAATCAACCATTTTATTCTTTTCCGATACCAATCGCCTGGAAATCCGAAATCGAGACAGGTCCTGCTAAAATCTATACAGTTATTAAGGATAATCAAATTGAGGAATTTGAAATCCGAATTGAGAAAATTATGCAATATCGAAATGACAATAAAAATATGATCATCCGAATCACTGATCCCGCTCTTTTAGAACAGACAGGCGGTATTGTTCAAGGCATGAGTGGCAGTCCTATCATTCAGAATGGTAAATTAGTGGGAGCTGTAACTCACGTTTTTGTCAATGATTCCACACGGGGATATGGTGTGTTTATTGAAAAAATGCTCAGTGATTCTGGAGTTTTAACTAAAGCTGCAACCGCCCAAATGGGCGGTTTTCTTATGCTTATTTTTTTTACTTGACACTATAGTCATTTTTGTTTTTTACTATTATTGCTGATACTTTTATTTATTGCTGTTATTATTTCCTGACATTTTTCTTAATGTAACGTCATATAATAATACAAAATATTAAATTTTTTTTTAATTTTTCGAGAAGGAATTACTTCAGACTTGTCGAAGTTTATGTAGATATTTCTAAATATTTATTATTATACCACGTAAATATAGATTTGGAGGATTATTTACATGGAACTGATTCGTGTTTTATTAGCAGATGATAATAGAGATTTCGTTGAGATATTACGAGAGTATATTAATTCCCAAGAGGATATGGTTTTATGTGGAGTAGCCTATAATGGTAACGATGCATTGGAAATGATTAAAAAAGAAGAACCCGATGTAGTCGTTTTAGACATCATAATGCCTCATCTCGATGGTGTGGGTGTTATGGAGAAACTGGGTAACGTCAGTAAAAAACCCAGGGTAATTATCCTTACATCTTTCGGTCAGGAGAATATGACTCAACGTGCCGTCCAACTCGGAGCTGATTATTACATATTAAAACCTTTTGATCTCGATACTTTAGGGAAAAGAATCAGACAGCTTGTTGGTGCTAGTGATATTGCACCGTCAATACGTCCGATTTCTAAATCTGTTATTCAGTCAGAAACGATGAATTTTGTCGAAAAAACTGGGCCAAAAACTACAAAAGTTATTGAAGTTGAAGTAACCAAAATGATTCAGCAGATGGGTGTTCCAGCCCATGTAAAAGGATATCAATATTTACGAGATGCTATTGTATCTGTCATTAATGATGTATCATTGCTTGGAGCTGTTACCAAGGAATTATATCCGATGATTGCCAAGAAATATAATACTACACCCAGTAGGGTAGAAAGAGCAATCAGACATGCCATCGAACTTGCCTGGGATAGGGGTAATATTGAATTCATGAATAAGTTCTTTGGCTATACCATCAATGTCGATAGAGGTAAACCCACAAATTCTGAATTCATCGCAATGGTTGCAGACAAGTTAAGAATGACAAATTATAGTCATTGAAGTATTCAATTAATATGTCTATTCATACTGAAAAAAAACTACTAAACCTTTATTCATTGAATGAAGGTTTTTAGCGTTATCCTGGACCATTTATGTTTAGCTCGATATTTCATAACGTCAAAATTGGTCTCGTAATAGATCAAACTACGCTCTTTATAGGATCTATAGGACTCTTATAATAGGTCTTTTTGTTATAGCTTTTCGAGATAGCGGACGATCTTGGTTTTATCTTCCTTGGAAGCATGAAAGATGGGTGATAGATTTCCTTCAGAAACACCAGCCCATTTGAGGTAGATGATTTGCTCGTGGTTTTTATCCAGGACTGGATCTGAATATTTTAAATTAATGATAAAATAATGCTGATTGATATGAAGTTGGTTGATCTCTTCTGCTGCATCTCCATCAATTTTAATCATTAAGTCAGCGCTTGTATTCTGAGGGATATAATTAACCAATGAATATTGGTCAGTATGAAGAGGCAGACGATCCAACTTACTGTCTACGATGATGGTTTGACTATGCAGATTTCCTGCCGGATGAAGTCCGACGTTAGTAAACTTGAAAATAAATATTAGTTTATCATTATTGTTAAAATATACTTCGGGAGAGCTTTGAAAAGTTAGATAAGGTCTGACTGATTCTCGTTCATCTCTCCAAGCGGAGAGAGATATATAGACAGTAATCATAGACGTAATGGCAAAAATTAAGGTCGTGATTGTAACAATGATGTTAGAAATACTCTGTTGACGTTCCAGAGACATTTTGACATGACCTCCTCAAAGTACATTCCCTATTCTAGACTATTTTCCAAAAGACTTTTTCATGATTAACGACGCATTAAATATGGCTCTGCAAATAACTCAAAAGTCAACAATGCTTATAAAAGAGCCAAAATATATAGGGGGATTAACTATGTGTGATTTCAAATTTGAAGAGAAATGTCTTACCAGTGAACACATTTTTGATGGAAAGATGATTAAGGTGCAGAGGGATACCGTCCTTTTGCCAGATGGTCGAACAGCGACAAGGGAAGTCGTCCGTCATCCCGGTGCAGTCGGCATTGTAGGTATGATCGAAGGAAAAGTGTTGCTGGTCAGGCAATTTCGATATCCTTTGGGAAAAGAGACTTTGGAGATTCCTGCAGGGAAAATTGATCAGGGAGAAGCCCCTGAAGTATGTGCGATAAGAGAATTGCGTGAAGAAACCGGCTATGAAGGCGATCTGACTTATCTTGGAGTTTTCAATACATCGCCAGGCTTTGCTGATGAGATTATCTATCTTTATCAGGCTAATCACTTAAGGTGGTCTCCCCTCCAGGCCGATGATGACGAATTTCTTGGATTATCAGAGGTGCCTCTGGCAGAAGCGGTGGAAATGATCTATCGTGGAGAAATACAGGATTCGAAAACAGTAATTGGTCTGTTGCTATTAGCCAGAAAATCGGTATGATCTATGCCGATCTGCATATCCATATCGGGCAGAGTCTTGATGGCAAAGCCGTAAAAATAACTGCATCTTCGGCTCTTACACTCCCGGAATGTATTAATGTCTCCAGGACAGTCAAAGGGTTAGGTTTGATCGGTATTATCGATTCTCACTCCATCGGGGTTCGCCGGGATTACAGATACTTGCTGAGTAGCGGGCAACTCCGCCTTCTGGAAGGGGGAGGATATCAGGCCGGTTCTTTGGTCATTATCCCGGGGATGGAGGTTGAGTTAAAAGTAGGCCAGGGTCACGCCCATTTCTTATCTTATTTTCCCTCCATTGAGCATATGGAGAGCTTTCTGAAGAAAGCTCAGCCTTATGCCCGTAATTGGCAACTGAGTTCGCAAAAAATATATATGGAAGTGGAGGAGTATATCTATAGTGTAGAAGAGGCAGAAGGATTTTGGCTGCCGGCTCACGCCTTCACTCCGCATAAAGGTATCTATGGATCTTGCTGCATCAGGATGAAAGATGTACTGCCGAAATTACCCGGATGCCTTGAGATGGGCTTGAGTGCGGATCGGATGATGGTCCTGGGTATTAGTGAACTGGAGGATGTCATCCTTTTCAGTAACTCAGATGCCCATTCACTGGCTAATATCGGAAGAGAGTATAATGAATTGATTCTTGATGATAATTCCTACTCCGGCTTATTCAATCTGGTGATGAAGAAGAAGGGAGATATCTCTAGAAACTTTGGGATTCCGCCGGTAATGGGTAAATACTATCGTACATTCTGTACGCAATGCTCAAGCGTTGTGGAGGAACAACCACCACAAACGACGTGCCCTTATTGCTACTCTCAGGATGTTATTTTAGGTGTGAGGGATAGGCTTTGTCTTATATCCGGCAGAAGTATTCAAGATGAAATGAAGGACTCTCGTTATATTTACAGGGTACCTTTAAGATGGCTGCCTGGAGTCGGTGACATAATATACCGGAAGTTATTGAATTCATTTGGAACAGAGATCGCGGTCTATCATCAGGTACGAACGTCAGATTTTATCCCTGTGGTCGGGGAAAAGGTTGCAGAGGTGTTAGAGAAAGCCCAAAGAGGGGAACTTCATTTCTCTCCAGGCGGTGGTGGCTTTTTCGGTAAGGTGAAGACATAATCCCCAAATAAATGGAATATAATTCCTTGAGGACAAGTCTTCAAGGAGGGGATACATAACATGAGAAAAATACTGTTCGACCATATCAAGCAGTATTGGGTGATATACCTTACGCTGAGCAGTGTGTTTCTAGCGGGAGGGGTATTTGGTGCTATCGGGGTAGGGGCGCTGGAGTCTCAAAAAGCAGAAGAGCTGGCTAAATTCCTCAATAATCTCCTGGCTCAACAGCCGACCACTCTGGATCCACCATTTTTACAGGAGATTGCTAAAGACTATTTTTTTATTATGGCTGGGATCTGGTTATTGGGTTTAACTGTGATTGGGACCCCTCTGGTCTATATCATTGTTTTTACCCGCGGGTTTATCTTAGGATTTACCATTGCCTTTATTCTCCATCTTAAAAAGATTGTTGGCCTTGGGCTTGTTGTTTTTACAATCCTTTTTCCGTCTCTCCTGGCTATCCCATGTTTGTTATTTGGGGCAGGTATTGCCACCATCTTTTCCTTTCTACTGCTTCAGGGTAAGACAAACGGCGAAATACTAAGAAAAGATTTCTTTTACTATTGTGCCGCATCTTTGATTTTTTCCCTCGGTGCTGTCGCTGCCGGCGTTCTGCAAGGTTACTTCTCAATCGTTGGTTCGCGCTTCTTGAGTTTTTAACAGAGCCGGACATAAAAATAGTAGCAAAGAGAATACTAACAAAAAGGAAAAAACCTCCTTACGTGAGTCAATTTCATAATATTTGATTTCCGAAGGCGAGACCTCCAGAATCTTGTGG